>NZ_JCACHA010000121.1:0-3796 GCF_059503625.1 Skermanella sp. | reverse complement strand
CCATCAGCCATCACAGGCTGATCCCGGGTTCCAGCCCTAAAGTTGGCGCCTATGGGGCACTGCCCCAAACGCAGGCCTTCGCCAAGCTGAAGGCCGCGCTGCACGGCCGCTGAACGCAGCCTCGACGGCATCTGGACTGCCATCGGCCGCATCATCGGCACCTTCACCCCAGCCGAATGCACCACCTACTTTGCCACCGCCGGCTATGACGCAGATTGATGGGAAAACGCTCTCGGCCGGGGCCGCTATAGTCCGGTGCCCGTGTCTACGGGACAACTACCCGACCGTGATATGGGCCTCCCGCACCACCCTGCCCCATTTGTCGCTCTCCGACTTGATGAAGCTGATGAATTCACCAGGACTCGATGCCACAGGATCGGCGCCCGCACCTGCCATTCGCTGCCGGACGGCAGGCTCCGCCAGCGCGTCGCGGATGGCTGCGTTGAGTTTGCCTATAACCGAGTCCGCAGTGCGCGCCGGAGCCACGACGCCACCCCAGGATGTTGCCTGGGCACCGGGAAGCCCCGCCTCCGCGACTGTAGGCACCTGCGGCAAGAGCGGGTGCCGCTTGCTCCCGGTCACCGCAAGCGCACGGATCCGATTGTCATTGATCTGGCCGATCGAGCTTGCGATCTGATCCACCATCAGCTGGACATTTCCGGCGACTAGGTCATTCATCGCCGGACCACTGCCACGGTATGGAACGTGAAGGAGATCCACACCGCCGACGAGGCGGAAGAGTTCGGTCGCAACATGCGTTGTCGTGCCGGCGCCGGAGGAGGCGTAGGAGACAGACCCGGGCCGCTCCTTCGCGTAGTTGATGAAGTCTCGCATTGTCGTCACCGGCAGGTTCCCGGTCACCGTGATGACCAGATCGGTTGCGAAGACGAGGGAAACTGGCATGAAATCCCCCCTGGCTTCGAACGGCATCTGCTTGTAAAGATGCGGCGCAATCGAGAGCAGTCCCGTCGTCGCCATCAGCAGCGTGTAGCCGTCCGGTGCCGCCTTTGCGACGAATTCGGCGCCGATGATGCCAGCGGAGCCGCTGCGGTTCTCCACCACGACGGACTGGCCGAGTATCTGCTCCAACCGCTCAGCTAGGATGCGCGTCGCGACATCGGTGGAGCCACCGGCCGCGAACGGCACGACAAGGCGGATCGTCTGCGTCGGCGACTTGTCTTGTCCGGCGGAGTGTCGCTGAGCCGAAGCTGTCGTCCCAAAGAGCGCCGCACTGCCGAGCGATGACACAAGGATCCGGCGTTCTATGGGCATGTGAACTCATTGCAATCTTGAGAGCGCGAAGTTTTGCATGTCCCAGCGATCGCAATAAGCTCCGCGCAAGAGCACGCTGCCGCAAGCTCTCGTGAGCATGGCGGGTTGCCCCTCCGCTGCCTTTCACTGAAATCACAGCTATGATCATATGAATGCCGCCATGGATCACCTCGTGGACAGGGAATGCGCCTCGCTCCGTGTCGGCGGAGGCTTCGCTATGAAATCTTGGGTTGCTGTGGTTTTATACAGCTTCGTATTTGCCACTTCGAGGCAAGCCATAATGCTTCATGCTACGGATAGCTCTGGCCTTCCTTCGAACATCGCGGGAATGGCGGCACACCCTGGCCAGAAGCGGCGCAATGCCCTACCATGGACATGCTTGGTGGTGCTCGGCGTGACTCTATTTACCGTAACGACCGTGCATGCCATGCAGACATCTTGGCCTTCCCCGGTATCTGGCCAAACCGCCGGAACTAGTCTGCCAACACGACCCCTCCTGTTGGCCCAAGCCAACCCGGCGCCGCGGCTACCCTTGCTCGACTTGCCTCCCGGGATATCGGCCGCACCGCCGATGTTTACGACCTTGATGCAGATGGGGGATACGGCGATGGTGCGCGGGGACATTATGCGGGCACGTGCACTTTACGAACGCGCAGCCGCGATCCATCCGGCCGCCTCGGCTGCGCCCATCGCAGCGGGCAAGACATACGATCCGAATGTGCTGCCGAGTTTCGGTGGTCACATCGGCATGGCCGATGCGGCCAAGGCCGGCGAATGGTACCGGCGCGCCCGTGACCTCGGCGACCCTGCCGCCGCCGCACTCCTCGCGGCTCTTCGATAACCTTGCATGCACAAGCCCGACTGAGGAGCATCCCTGATGATCCGTCGTGACCTTCTTGCCGGCCTTATTGCCACCGCTGCCGGTCTCGCCTGGCCCAAGGCTGCCCGGCTGCAGTCGGTCCCGAACTCGGCCGCCGCGGCGAACGCTAATACCCTCGGCGTGATCTCCGGCGGACTGGACGGGACCTATACGCGGTTCGCCGCCGACCTGGCGGCGGTGCTGGACAGCGTCGATGGCCTGCGGATCTTGCCGATCATAGGCAAGGGTTCATTCCAGAACATTGCCGACCTGCTTTACTTGCGAGGCGTCGATCTCGCTATCGTTCAGTCGGACGTGCTGACCGCGGCTTCGCAACAACGGGCATTTCCCGCCATCGAGCAGCAGGTACATTACGTCACCAAGCTTTATGACGAGGAAGTCCACATCTTTGCCGGCCCCGGCATCCAGCGGCTGGAAGATCTTGCGGGCAAGCTGGTCAGCATGGACAACCGGGGCTCCGGCACGGCCATGACCGCGACGCTGGTCTTTTCCCTGCTCGGTATCGCAATCCAGCCCGTCTATGACGCGACGGTGGACGCGACGGAGAAGCTTCGTCGGGGCGACATCGCCGCCATGGTACGCGTCACCGGCAAGCCGGCGCGCTTCACAACGCCGCTGCCGGAGGGAGCGCGTCTGCTTTCCATCCCGTTATCCGATGCGCTGCTGGAAACCTATTTACCGGCCAGCTTAACCTCGGCCGACTATCCGCAACTGGTACCAGACGGCCAGACGGTGGAGACAATCGCGGTGGGCGCCGTGCTCGCCGCCTATAACCATCAGAATGCCGACCGACGCGACCGGATCACGCGCTTTTCGCGGGCTCTTGCCCTGAGATTCGACACATTCCTGAGGCCTCCCCGCCATCCGAAATGGCGTGACGTGAACCTTGCAGCGACAGTGCCGGGATGGACGAAGTTCGGCACCCAGCCGCCGCGCCTGCAGCCCCAGCAACCCCGCCGCTATCGCAATCCGTCGGAGCTGACGGGAGAATAGTGCGTAGGGATAGCGTGGCCATCCAAGGCACCGACCCGGCGCCGGCCAACAAGCTTGGCTCCTGTGAGGCCACGGTGGCGGCGCTCACCACATAATCGGGCTCTGGCAGCACGGTGCACCTACCAGCGCGCGCCAGGGCAGGTGACCTTGGCTCGCTCCTCCAAGGCATCGCCCGAAGCAAGCAGCAGCTCGGCCGTTTGGGACGGAACGGAGAGTCTCTGCCCGGTCATCTTCACAATGGCTTCTTTGCGCGGCCAGCAGCGCAGGATGACCTCACGCTAGAGCCCAAGCTCCGTCTGTCCATAGGACCTCGCGTCCTTGCAGGGAAAAAACCGCTTCGGCTAGGGCCTCGACATCGAGCGTGGTCGTCAGACATTCGATATCCACCCCAAGCGTCTATGCGGAGACCCCGATCAGGGCTCGCTCCGCTGAGCGCGAGTGAGTGAAATGCAGTCCCACGCAATTATTCCTGGCAGTGTTGCAAAGTTTGGGGCAGGTTGTGAACGATCCCGAGGGCCTCCAGACTAGGCGGCGATCTGGAACAGCCCAGTGACAAGGGTGGCTTGGGCCCGCATGTCTCGTCCGTCAATCTTGTGTAAGAAGCTGTACGCGATTAGATCCCTTGCTGTGCCTGGGTTTGTGCCACGAGAC
>NZ_JCACHA010000120.1:0-3812 GCF_059503625.1 Skermanella sp. | reverse complement strand
GGCGACATAGCCAAGCTGGTCGATGGCGTGACCAAGCTGTCGCGGATCGAACTCCAGAACATCGAGACGCAGACCGACCAAGCCAAGCAGGCGGAGAACTTCCGGAAGCTCGTGCTGGCGATGTCGGAGGATATCCGCGTCCTGCTGGTCAAGCTGGCCGACCGCGTCCACAACATGCGGACGCTTTACCATCTCCGAGACCCGGAGAAGCGCAAGCGCATCGCTCGCGAGACGCTGGAGATCTACGCCCCGCTGGCCGAGCGGATCGGCATTCACAAGATGAAGGACGAGCTCGAAGACCTCTCCTTCGCCGAACTGAATCCCGACGCCCGCGACAGCATCCTGGCGCGCCTGTCCTTCCTGCGGACCGCCGAGGGCGGTCTGGTCGGCCGCGTGCTGGATGAACTGCGCCACACCCTCAACGAACACGGCCTGCCCAACGCCGGCGTGACGGGGCGCGAGAAGACCGCGTACTCGATCTGGCGCAAAATGCAGCGCAAGAACGTGGCTTTCGAGCAGCTATCCGACATCATGGCGTTCCGCGTCATGGTCGATTCGGTGGAGCAGTGCTATCAGGCGCTGGGCGTGATCCACGCTCGCTACCCGGTCGTGCCCGGCCGCTTCAAGGATTACATCTCGACCCCGAAGCCGAACGGCTACCGCAGCATCCACAGCTCGGTGATCGGACCCGAGCGCCAGCGGATCGAGGTCCAGATCCGCACCAACGATATGCACGAGGTCGCCGAACTCGGCGTCGCCGCCCATTGGGCCTACAAGCAGAACAGCCAGCGCACCGAAGGCCGCCAGTACCGCTGGCTGCGCGAGCTGCTCGACATCCTGGAGCACGCGCAAAAGCCGGAAGAATTCCTGGAGCACACCAAGCTAGAGCTGTTCCAGGACCAGGTCTTCTGCTTCACGCCCAAGGGCGACCTGATAGCTTTGCCGCGCGGCGCCACGCCGGTCGACGTCGCCTATGCGGTCCACAGCCAGATCGGCGACACCTGCGTCGGGGCCAAGGTGAACGGCCGCATGCTGCCGCTGCGCAGCCAGCTTCAGAACGGCGATCAGGTCGAGATCTTTACGTCGAAGGCCCAGACCCCGTCGCCGACCTGGGAACGCTTCGTCGTCACCGGCAAGGCGCGGGCGCGCATCCGCCGCTTCATCCGGACGCAGCAGCGCTCCCAGTACATCGACCTCGGCAAGGCGCTGCTCCAGAAGCTGTTCCGCCAGGAAGGCTACGAGTTCACCGAAAAGGCCGTGGAAGGCGTCATCAAGATCTTCCAGGCGTCATCGGTCGAAGACCTGTTCGCCAGCGTCGGTGCCGGCCTCCAGTCGGCCCGCGAAGTCTTCAACTCGGTCTTTCCCGGCCACAAGCCTCCGCCCGACCGCGACGACAAGGTCGTTCCGATCAGCCGGTCGGCGCGCGCCAAGGGCAAGCGGGACAACCCGCTGCCGATCCGAGGCCTGATCCCGGGCATGGCCGTCCACTACGCCGGCTGTTGCCATCCGCTGCCCGGCGACAGGATCGTCGGCATCGTCACCACCGGCAAGGGCGTCACGATCCACACGATCGACTGCGAAACGCTGGAGAGCTTCACCGATACGCCGGAGCGCTGGATCGACGTCGGCTGGGACAGCGGCGGCGACGCGATCGAGCATGTCGGCCGCATCAGCGTCATCATCGCCAACGAGGCCGGCAGTCTCGGGACCCTGTCGACCGTGATCGGCAAGAATGGCGGCAACATCACCAACCTGAAGATAACCAGCCGCAATACCGACTTTTTCGAGATGCTGATCGACATCGACGTCAAGGACGTCAAGCATCTGACCAATATCATCGCAGCTCTTCGGGCGACTCCGGTCATCAATTCGGTCGATCGGGCACGTGGGCGCTGACTGAACGTGTCGTCGCCTCCATATAGACCGCATGGCGCTTCCTTCGGGAAGCTCCATTTAAAAGAAGTCCCGTGTTGTCCGAAAGTGTGATTTCCACATCCCATGTTCCGCCGCCGCATCCAGCATGGTTGGTACCGTCGCATCCGCGACTTCTTCTGGCCGCGGTCAGGATGGCGGCGTTCGTCGACCTATGTGGCGCACCGGATCGGGCGGTTGCCGGGAACGCCCTATTCGATCGCCGCCGGCTTCGCCTGCGGCGCCGCCGTATCCTTCACGCCGCTGATCGGCTTCCATTTCGTCCTCGCTGCCCTTCTGGCTCTCCTCGTCCGGGGCAATCTTTTGGCGTCGGCCCTGGGGACGGCGGCCGGGAACCCGTGGACCTTTCCAGCCATCTGGTTGGCGACCTACCGCCTGGGGTCTATGGTGGTCGGGCAGCCGGCGGAAGGTCTGACGCCGGAGCGGCTGACACTGATGCTCATCGTCGAACAGCCGGGGCAGGTCTTCCTTCCCATGATGGTCGGCGGCACCCTGACGGGTATCGTCGCGTGGGTCGTCTTTTTCTTTCCCGTGCGGGCGGCCGTTTCGGCTTATCGTGCGCGAAGCCTGATGCGTCGGACGAAGAAGGCCCGGCACCGCAAGCTGGAGCTTGAAGCATGAAACGCTCTCTGCGCCTCGGCGTGAACATCGACCACGTTGCCACGATCCGCAACGCGCGCGGCGGTTCCCATCCGGACCCGGTAAGGGCCGCCCTTGCCGCGGCCCGGGCCGGCGCCGACGGGATCACGGCCCATCTTCGGGAAGACCGGCGCCACATCACAGACCGCGATATCGAGCGCTTGGCGAACCAGATCGAGCTGCCGCTGAACCTGGAGATGGCCGCCACGAGCGAGATGCTGGGCATAGCGCTGCGCCACCGGCCGCATGCCGCCTGCATCGTGCCCGAACGCCGGGAAGAGCGAACGACCGAAGGCGGGCTGGACGTGACCGGCAACCGCGAGACCCTGGCGCCCATGATCCGCGACCTGAGCGCCGCCGGTATCCGCGTGTCGCTGTTCATCAATCCCGATCCCGCCCAGCTGGATGCGGCGGCTGTACTGGGCGCCCCCGTGGTCGAGCTTCATACCGGCGCCTACTGCGACGCGGAGACGGACGCCGCCCGCGCTTATGAGTTCGAGCGCATCCGCATCGCGGCGGCCCATGCCGAAGCGATAGGATTGGAATGTCACGCCGGGCACGGCCTCAGCTTCGACACGGTGATGCCGGTCGCCGCCATTCCGACCATAGTGGAGCTGAACATCGGCCATTTCCTGGTCGGCGAGGCCATCTTCGATGGGCTGGACGGCACCATCAGGCATATGCGGGCGTTGATGGATCGGGCGCGGGCGGAGTCGCGCAACGACTTGGCTGCCGCCCCTGACGAACGCAGCGCCCGGCAAACATCATGATCCTTGGAATCGGAAACGACCTCATCGATATCCGGCGCATCGAACGCACCCTGGAGCGGTACGGCGAGCGCTTCCTCTACCGCGTCTTCACCGATGTCGAGCGGCGCAAGTCCGACCGGCGCAACCAGCGGGCTGCCAGCTACGCCAAGCGTTTCGCGGCGAAGGAAGCCTGCGCCAAGGCATTGGGAACGGGGCTGAACCGAGGTGTCTACTGGCGCGACATGGGCGTGGTCAATCTTCCCGGCGGCCAGCCCACCATGAAGCTGACGGGCGGCGCGCTGGAGCGCTTGAACCAGATCACGCCGCCCGGCATGACAGCCGTCATCCATCTTACCTTGACCGACGACCTGCCTTTGGCGCAAGCCATCGTCCTGATCTCGGCGATACCCGCTGCCGGCCAGCCCAACACCGGACAATCCGGCAGTGGATCGCCCGCCACCCAAACCTGAACGCCACGGAGCAGCCGCCCTC
>NZ_JCACHA010000119.1:0-3813 GCF_059503625.1 Skermanella sp. | reverse complement strand
CACCAACTACGACCAATTTCATGTAATGTCCTTTGTTTCACGCGTGAATAATGGACCAGCAATAGCCTCACCACGCACTACAAGCGCAATAGATATAGCCATGCGGCCTTTGTATTCGCTGCCGGTGGATGCACTTCCCTTAATACCAGACGCAGCCCAAAGAAGGTGTTCGGAAAGGTTCCTCGCCGTCATGTGAGCCGATAACCACTGCTTATCCACCCCAGTTTCAATCAGCAGTGCTTCGATGATCTGAATGAAATCCTGCTCAAAACGCCTCACAGTATCGAGGTGCTTTGAGCGCGCGTGATCAAGCAATTCGGCCGTAATGGCAGGCGCTTTCGCGTCACCGTGGATGGCATCAAAAATCATCATCAGCCGGGACTCCACGTCAAGGGCAGCACACCTCGATAGTTCCTCTGCTTCTTTCAGCAAGTGCGAGGCGAGATGCTCCAGCGCAGCTTTGAACAACTGCTCCTTCGTGCTGAACTTGAGGTACAGCCCTTGGCGGGAAAGTCCCGCCGCCTGGGCAATGTCGTCCATAGACGCCTTTTTGTAGCCAAAACGAAAAAAGACCTCCATTGCAGCTTTAAGAATGGCTGACAGATCAGCAATTGGCGGAGCCATGTTCGTTTCTTCAAGCAGCGTACGAATTGAATTCAAAGCGGACGCCTGTCAGTTCTTCACTAACGCTCCACAGTCGCTCTGCCACGCCAAGTTCCAGAGCGCGAGCCGGTGGAATGGATTTCGTAGGCGGTCCGCGCATTTCTAGGAATTTAGACGGACTCCAATATGATCCATTCGCCGCGGCAGAGTCCGTCGCGGCCCTTATCGTCGGCAAAGCGCCGCCGCTTGCCGATGCGGCCAGAAAAGGATTTACGAACCACCGGAAGTACCACGTAGTGCGTTGCAGGTCCGTTGCCGCTCCTCCAGGATGCGCAGCCGTTGCTATTGTCGTACTGCAAGCAGCGTCCAGTCTGCGTGCAAGCTCCTGAGAAAACATCAAGGTTGCAAGTTTACTCTGATTATATGCGCCCCACTTCGAGTATGGCCGACGCTCGAAATTGAGATCGCCGAGGTCGATATGGCCGAAGTTCGCGGCTGCACTCGACACGACCACGATACGTGACGACGAGGTTGATAGAATCAACGGAAGCAATCGCCCGGTCACTGCAAAATGCCCGAGATGATTGGTGCCGAACTGCAACTCAAAACCTTCGTTTGTTCGAGCGAATGGCGGAGCCATAATACCCGCATTGTTGATGAGCAGGTCCAACCGCGAGTGAGCGGCCACAACGGAGTCTGTGGCCGCTTTCACTGAGTCGAGATCGGCCAGGTCGAGCGGGAGAAGCGACACTGCTGCATCTGGCTGGACTGCTCGGATTCGATCAAGCGCTCGTGCGCCCTTGGACTGATTGCGACAGGCGAGGAGGACCTGAGCCCCGCGTGCGGCCAGCGTCCTGGCCGTCTCGAAGCCCAATCCCGTGTTGGCGCCGGTCACCAGTGCGACACGTCCCGCTAGAGCGGGAACGTCATCGAAACTCCATGATGATTCTGTAATCATAGGCATAGTTTACATGACAAACATAATATGTCAAGTATGCGGGAGCTCGGACGCTGCGATTGAAGCGGCGAACGCTCCGCGCACCCGCAGGCGGCATCCGCTCGCCACGTTTGATCCCTCAGTTCTCAAATCGGCTTCACGACTGCAAGAATGGCGATTGTAAGCATGGCGACCACTATTCCGATGCTAATTCCGGGAGTGCCCTTCGCGGGCTTTTCGTCCCGAACGAAGCGGCGCAGCCGTCCCGACTGCACGCCATGGAGTGTTGAAAGCGCGACGACGAAGACGAGTTTGACCATTAGCCATGGCGATGGAAACCACCCGGCCCACACCGTCAGGGAGAGGCCGAGGACCCAGGTAAGCAGCAGTGCCGGCGTCGTGGCACGGCGATCAAGCTGAAGCAGGACCGCCAGGGTTCCGGCTTGCTGTTCCTGCGGATATTGCGCAATCACGTTCATCATCCGATCGTACGCAAGCAGGCCGCCGACAAGGAATACCACCGCCGTCACATGCCCGGCCACGAGATAGGGATAAAACTCTATGGCCGTCATTTTGCCTCCTGGCGCTGGAGCACTTCGGTCTTCCCCTGAAGCCAGGCAATGTTGAAATAGCCAGCGAATGGCAGGAAAGCGACAGCGAACAGCCGCGCGATGTCGCGCCCCCGCCAGCCGCCGGCGGCGACTGTCTGCAGCGCTGTCCAGCTATAAGCCAGGAAGGCAATCCCGTGGACGGGACCCAGAATTCGCGATCCAAGCGGCCAGCCGAATATATGTTTCAGCGGCGCGGCAAGGCAGACCAGCAGGACGAGCGTCGTCGCCTCGATGATCGAAAGGATCTCCAACCGCTTCAGCTGTTGACGTTCAAGCCCGCTCGCCGACTGCGGGGGTGCCGTTTGGTCAACCATCGATGGTGTTCCTCATTTCTGATTGCGCGTCGGCACTATGGGGCCGCGGCTCTGACTGCTTGAAAATCCGTCCAGCTCAACGGAGCCCCGATCACATACCAGGCCACGATCATCAGATCGCAGATAACGCAGTCGAAGGGCGAGATCGGTGCGAACGGGATGATCGGATTACCGTAGAGATGGTGCAAACCGGCCCAGGTGCGTTATGGGCCCGCATCCAAGCGTGATTACGCGACAGTGGAACAGACCGGCATAGGCCAGCCCGGGCAGGACTGCGCAAAAGACGAACTGCCACATTCCGGAACTGCCGTTGAGATAGGCAGTGCCCGCGCTGGCCAGAGATATGGCGGTGAACTTCCGCCAGCCTGCCTCCACCAACAGCGAAGAAATAAGCGCGATGAGTACGAATCCTACCAGAACGGGCCGGACAAGCTGAGGGGCAGGCAGGCCCGCGAAGAACGATGAGAGCATGCGCTAGGCTTCCGGTCGGTGCTGCATGGGGACAGGCGTGGCTTGATTGCGCTGGACGAGAGCGTTGAACGCCTTTCTTGCATAGACGTCTGCGCCTTCTTCGCGGATGAAGCGGCTCGACACATGGTGGCTGAGATAGATCCCGCAGAGCTCCCAAACGAACTGCTCGACGTCGGTGTCAGTGTTCAGATGCCCCTCGGCCACTGCTTCGCGGACGAACTGGCGCAGCTGCTCTCGCCAATGCTCCTCAAGCTTAAGCGCATGGGAGCGGAGTTCGCCTTCAACGTCGTCAAATTCGAATAGCGCCGCCGCCACCGGACAACCGCCGCTCAGGCCGGCACGACGCGGCCAGCCGAGCCACAGGTCCATCACGGCGCTCAGCCGCGGAAGGCCCTTGGCTGTTCGCATGATCGGTTCGGTCACGAGGCGATTGGCGGTTTGTGCCGTTTCTTTGAGGAGATCGACCTGCAGCTGCTCCTTGGAGCGGAAATGCGCGAACAGTCCGCTCTTCGACAGGCCCGCTGCGCTGGCAAGCTCGCCAAGCGTCACGCCCGACAGCCCTTGCACGCTCATCCGGTCAAGCCCGATGCGCAACAATCGCTCTTTAGTTTTGCTTCCCTTCATATCGTAAACGATACGACCGATCGTACTATTTTTCAAAGGAAAAAATATCTCGGCGCTGACCTGCAGGAGCGGCTGTTGATGACGACGGCCGTCAGCTCCGCGGCATCACCACAGGCCAGCCGCCAAGTGCGGTGCAGCCGGTCGAGCAGGCGACGCCACAGTCCAAGCCGGGGCCAGCGGGCGAACAGGCTGAACAGTGTGTTGAACGGGATGTCGCACAGCTGCCCGATGGCGCGCCACTGCATGCCGCAGA
>NZ_JCACHA010000118.1:0-3813 GCF_059503625.1 Skermanella sp. | reverse complement strand
CGCAGTTCGGCCGTCACCTCGCTCTGCCGCTCGGCCCGAAGCGCCAGGATCTCCATCTCGGCCTCGGCGATCGCCTCACGGGCCTGGGCCATCCTGTTGGAGAACTCTCCCTGCTCGCCGTCCAGCTCGGCAGCGGCGCGCTTGAGCGCGAGCAGGCGCGGCTTGCGCTCAAGCCCCTTGTCGAACAGTTCCTGCACACCTTCCATTTCCTGCGCGATCAGGACCAGCTGACGGCCGCCCGAGTCCAGTTGGGCCTCGAAGGCCCTGATCTGCGCCCCGTACTGGGCAATACGCTGACGCGTCACCTCGATGCGCCCCTGCAGCGACGCCCGGTAGCTCTCGAAGATGCGCTGCTGGCCCGTCAGGATCTCGTCCATCTGCGCCTCTCCGCGCAGACTCTCCAGATCCTTCGGGAATACCAGGACATTCCTGCCGTCACGCTCGGCCAGCAACCTGGCCTCCTGGGCGGTATAGGCGCGGCGCTGATCTTCCAGCAGGGTCACCGTGGATCGGGTTTCCAGGTCGTCCAGCCGCATCAGCGTCTGGCCGGCCTCGACGCGATCGCCGTCGCGTACCAGGATCTCCGCGATGATGCCGCCATCCAGGTGCTGGATCGTCTTGCGGTTGGTGTCGGCCACGATGATGCCGGAAGCGACGGCGGCGCTGGCCAGGGGCGCCAGCGAAGCCCAGGTGCCAAATCCGCCAAAGCCGAGGACGGCCAGGGCTGCGCCGGCAAGCAGGGTGCGCCGGACCGGCGGGTACTCCGGCACTGTCGATGTGATAGACGCTGGAAAGTGGTCGTTGGTGTGAACAAGAGCGGTCATTGGGATATCCTCAGCTCGCCGTTTCGAGATGGTCCGCCTGATGGCGGCCGGTGCTGTCGGGGGCGGTCTGGTTCCCGGAGTCCTGGCTCCGGCGTGCCGTTGCTGGCTGCACCGCCTGAACCTGCTGGCGCTTGAGATGGTCGATCACCGCCGCGCGCGGGCCGAACAGCTGGAGCCGTCCCTGGGCCAGTACGAGAATGCGCTCGGTCTGGGCCAGGGTGCTGGGACGGTGGCCGATCATGACGACAGTGGCGCCGTTGTGCTTCAGGGTCGCGATCGCCCGGTTCAGGGCCTCGTCGCCCTCGACGTCCAGGCTGGCATTCGGTTCGTCGAGAACCACCAGCCTCGGATTGCCGTAGAGCGCGCGGGCCAGGCCGATCCGCTGACGCTGGCCGCCCGACAGCATGGCGCCGCCGTCGCCGATTTCCGTGTCGTAGCCCTCGGGCAGCCTCAGGATCATGTCATGGCAGTCCGCCAGCTGTGCTGCGGCAACCACCGCTTCCGGATCGGGATCGCGCAGCCGGGCGATGTTGTCGGCCACCGTGCCGGAGAACAGCTCGACATCCTGCGGCAGGTATCCGATGTGCCGCCCGATGTCGTCGCGCCGCCAGCCGAATATCTCGGCGCCGTCCAGCCGCACCGACCCGGCGGACGGAGGATGCAGGCCGACCAGCAGGCGGGCCAGGGTGGACTTGCCGGCGGCCGAGGCGCCGATCACCGCCACCGCCTCGCCGGGCCGTGCGTCGAAGGACACACCGGCGAGGAGCGGGCGATCACCACCCGGCGGGCGGAACACCAGGTTGTCCACCGTCAGGTATCCCGTCGGGGCGGGCAGGGGCAGGCCACTGGGGCGTCGCCGCGGCCGGTTGAAGAAGTCAAGGAGGCGCCGGCGCGAGGCGCGGGCGTTCGACACCTGCTTCCAGCCGCCGATCGCCTGCTCGACCGGCTGCAGGGCGCGGCTGAGGATGATCGAGCCGGCGATCATGGCGCCGCCGGTGAGTTCGTGCCGGACCACCAGCCAGGCGCCAAGTGCTAGAATGCCGACCTGGACCATCTGGCGCAGGAACTTGGTGACATTGAGCAGCAGCGCGCCGGTGCGCGCGACCTGGGCCTGGTTGTCCAGGGCTTCATTGTGGCTTCGCTCCCAGCGCCGGATGATGCCGGGCATCAGGTCCATGGCCTCGACGGCTTCGGCATTGCGCAGCGCCGCGTCAGCCGTGCGCATCGCGCGGCGGCCCGCGGCCCCGGCGGCGGCGAGAGGCCTGACTGTCAGGGCGTTATTGGCGATCGCCAGCGCCAGCAGCACCACGGTCGAGGCCACCGCCAGGTGGCCGAGGATCGGGTGCAGCAGGTAGATCACCGCGATGTAGACGGGCACCCAGGGTGTGTCGAACAGGAAGGTCACGCCGCCGGAGAAGAAACCGCGCAGCGCCTCCAGGTCGCGCAGAGCGTCGGCGCGCTCATTGCCGCCGGCCAGGACGGTGTCGATCGAGCGTTCCAGCGTGGCGGCGCCGAGGCGCCGCTCGAGCCATTCGCCCAGGCCGGACAGCACCCTCGATCGCAGATAGTCGAGAGCGCTCATCAGCGCCAGCGCACCGCCTGCGGCGAGTGTCAGAAACACAAGAGTTGACAGGCTGCCGGAGGCGAGAACCCGATCGAACACCTGCATCATGTACAGCGACGAGGTCAGCATGAGGATGTTGATCAGCAAGCTGAAGCCGGCGATCCAGACCAGCGGCCGGCGGCAGCGCTTGAGGGCTTCAGACAGCGGACGGTCATGGGTCATGGTCAGGCGTTCCATCGAGCTTGAAATCGGAAAATCATGATTGAGGGAAGCGTATCGCTCCGGGGGCAAGGATCGCTGTTTCCCGGCAGTGCCCGGATCCCGATCGGGCGAAACTTACAGCGCAGGGAAGGAGAGGTTGCCGGACAGGCCCGGCGTTTCCGCCGGGCCTGTTTCCCTTGCTGGCTGCCGATGCCCGATCAGACGATGAAGAACTTGTCGATGCCGTGCTGGAAGTCGGCGATTTCCGAGAACTTCTCGACAAAGAACGTGTCGTGTCCAGCGCCGCCGAACAGCTTGTCGTGGCCCTTGCCGCCGACCAGTTTGTCGTCGCCGGCATCGCCCTTCAGGACGTCGTCACCGAACCCACCGATCAGGTGATCGTTGTGAGCGCCGCCGGACGCCTCGACCGCAACGTGGGACTTGGACGCGTCCATGAAGTCCTTGCCGTCGCCACCCTTGAAGAAGATCTTGTCCACGCCGCTGCCGTTCATGTTGCCGACGATCAGCTTGTCGTCACCCCCGCCGCCGCTGACATCGAGCTTCTCGATGTTTTTGTCAGTCAGCTTGAAGGGAACCAGGTTGACCCGGTCGAACACGAAGCTGTTGTTACCGGTGCCCTTGACCACGAACTCGTCGCCCGCCGCATTGGCGCCGTTGACGACCTGGGTGTCCCTGCCGGAGCCGCCGTTGTTGAAGTCGGAGCCGTCGCCGTTGTTCCAGACGATGGTGTCGTTGCCGTGCCCGCCGTTGTGCTTGTCGGAGCCGCGGTTGCCGACCAGGACGTCGTTGCCGGCGTCGCCGTTCAGCTCGTCGTTGCCCGAGCCGCCGAGCAGCGTGTCGTGGCCGTCGCCGCCCCACGCCTTGACCGGAACCGACGTGGCGCTGGCATCCAGGCTGTCGTTGTCGGCTCCGCCCTTGAAGTGGATTTCCTTCAGGTCGGATCCGGCCAGATCGAACACCTTGAGGCTGTCATGACCGCCGCCGCCATTGACTTCCAGCTTCTCGATGTTCTTGTCGTTGAGCTTGAACGGCACGAGGTTGACGCGGTCGAACAGGAAGTCGTTGCCGCCAGCGCTCACCTCGAAGGCATCGCCCGCGGCATTGGCGCCGTTGACGACCTGGGTGTCCTTGCCGGAGCCGCCGTCGTTGGTGTCGGAGCCATCGCCGTTGTTCCAGACGATGGTATCGTCGCCGTGCCCGCCG
>NZ_JCACHA010000117.1:0-3820 GCF_059503625.1 Skermanella sp. | reverse complement strand
TCCTGCACGGTGAAGGGCTCGAAGCCGCGGCGCCGCGAGCCGGCCGGGGCCTCGACGACAAGGGTTCGCTCCTCGGTCACCGGCGGGGTGCGCCGGCCACTCTGCCGTTTGCGCTGCTGCCGGCGCGCCTGCCTGGTCCTGGCCCGTTTATCCAATCCCGTCGCCTTGTCCATGCCGCCCGGCGCCAGCTTCGGTTTCTTCGGCAGATCCTTCAGTCGAGCGTTCTCCGCGCGCAGTTGCTGGTTCTCCTCGCGCAGCGCTGTCACCTCGACCAAAAGCTGAACCACCAGCTTCTTCAGCTCGTCGGGGGACAGGGCGTCCAGGTCTGGAAGCGGTGGAACTGACATACCGTTAGCCAACCATGCCGACCCTCATCAAGGGAAGCCCTCACGTCAGATCGTCACACCTACCAACGGGGGAAACTAACCAAGTCCGTTAATCTGGTAGGCGGTAATGGCCGCGATGATGTGAACGAAGGCGTTGATGACGGATTGATGCTTGGACAGATTGAGGGAAGAGAACTCCTTGATATGGCCGATGATGGTCTCGGCCATGTTCCGCGCCTTGAGTGGGGCGGGCTCCGGTGCGCTGGGTATTCGAGCATCGACATGAACAACACTGCAGCCGAGCCGAATGGCATGGCCGCGCCTGCCGGCACAGCGGCGACGGAAACTTGCGGTTCTGATCGGCCACCTGGCCCGTCGGCAGATGGAAGCCGGCGCGGCAGCGGAGGAGGATTGCCATGACCGGCACGATCCCAACTCCGACGGACAAGATCCGCAGCCGTCACCGTGTTCGTCTGGCCCTGGTCTATGTGCGTCAGTCGACTCTCCAGCAGGTCGAACGCCATCAGGAATCAACGCGTCTCCAATATGGACTGGTGGAACGTGCCCTGGAACTCGGATGGCCACGCAAGCGCGTTGAAATCATCGATGATGACCTTGGTCGCTCCGGCACCTCAATGGAGGGGCGACCCGGTTTCCAGAGGCTGGTCGCCGAGGTCAGCCTCGGTCGCATCGGCCTGGTCCTGGGCCTTCCTGCACCAATGCCCCTCTAACTGGCTGACATCTCCAGCCGGGGCAATCAGCCGCCCTGTGATCAAAATCAACGTCGGCATCGTGCATCACTCAGCTTCCTTTGGCCAGTTGACAGTCGCGCGGGCGCGCGGTTCATCCCGCAGTTCATACACGTCAGCTGGTGCGCCGCCGTTCATGACAAACCGTTCGAATGGGTAGAGCTGATGCGCGAAGTGCTGTTCATATCGGGCGCGGACCCGGTAATCCTGGATCAGCCGCTCGTCCAATATTCGACGCACATCCAACGGCATCTCGGCGTAGAAGATTCCACGCTCGACCACAATGAACCGCGGCAGGTTGTCCAGAATGCGCCGCATTTCAACAGCGGGCTCGATCCAGGGGCAGCCATCGCGTCCTGGCTGGAGAAAGCTCGGCATACCGGTAAAAGCAAACCGGGTCGGGATCACCGCGCCGGTCAGATAGTAGATTGCCGGCTGGAAGCCGACGACGTAGATCGCATCACCCAGCTTGAGTAGAGGTTTGAGATCGGCCGTGACGCGTCGGGGCGTGTCGCCCGCCCAGGTATCGCCGGCGAGCCGGTCCTTGACGATGTGGAAGCTGTGCATGATCGGGTTCTTGGCCACCGCGAACAGGGTGAGCCCCACCAGCATGGCCAATGTCACTCCAACACGACGCCGGTCGGGCAAATGTATCAGCAGACCGCGTCCGATCACCAGCCCGCCAAGCAGGCTGAGCGGGGGCAGGAACTGCAGGAAGTAATGATCAGAGGCGATCCGCAGAAACAACTGGCACAGGACAATGGCAAACACCCAGACACCAAGAAAGACGGTCGCCCGAAACTCCCGCCCGTCGAGCGTCAGCCGGCGAACGAAAACAGCCGCCAGTAGTCCGCCGATCCAGAGCGGCGCCTGTTCCGCCACGGACCACAGAGCTGGCAGCCAAGCCAACTCACGGTCTCCCGTGTAGAACGCGGAGTGCGCCGTGATGTTGGCCGCGACCCAGGCATCCCAGTGGCCGGTGCCGGCATAGAGCGCCATCACAGCCAAGCTTGGAAGCGGGACGGCGAGACCCAGCGCGATCAAAGGCCGGAGGTTGGCTCGCGCGTGATGGCGCAAAACCCGCCAGTTCGGGGTCGTCAGAATGAAAAAGCTGGCTAAGAAGGCCAGCATGTCGAACAGCACGGATTGCTTGATCTGGATGCCAATCCCGA
Organism: Skermanella sp.; assembly: GCF_059503625.1. NCBI lineage: Bacteria > Pseudomonadati > Pseudomonadota > Alphaproteobacteria > Rhodospirillales > Azospirillaceae > Skermanella > Skermanella sp. Next base: position 1,573 of record NZ_JCACHA010000117.1, on the reverse strand, counting down.
GCGTTAGCCCGGCAGCGATCATGGGTCCGAGGCTCGGTGGCAGTCGATGGTGGATGGCTCGCAGGATCAGCAGCAGAGTCAGCACCGCGCAGGCCGTGTGGAAGATTTCCCCCTGAAACGCCATGCCGCCGTTGACCAGGCTGAAGACGATGTAGCCCAGGCCTGCACTGATGCCGATCAGCCGTCGCTCATCGCTGAACAGCAGGCTCGAGACCCGGCACAGCAGGTAAGCGGTCAGCCCCACGACAACGCTGGCTCCGATGCGGCTGGAGATCACCGGGTCGAACGGCGAAGCCGCGAAAGGCATTGCCAGCGCGAACAGGCCGAACGGCTTCAAGTCGCAGACGGTCGTGTATGGCAGATGCCCGCGCGCGAACTCCAGCCCCATCAGCAGATACATGCTCTCATCATAGTTGAGAACGGAATAGAGCAGTGCCGGCGCCCGGACAATGACAGCAACAATGATGAAACCTGCCGCCACAACTATCCCATAACGAAGCAGAGCTGCGGCTTGTGGAAAGGAGCGCATGACGAGCCTTGGATCAGGAGAGCGATGGCATCGGTGTTGTTGCGCCGCAGCAGCTCTGGCGGCATCTTATCCGGCTTGTGCCAGAGAGGCGGGCGCTTTCCTTTAGCAGGTTGTAAGACCCTCCTGTCTCACTTGGCCCACCACGCCTCGATAGCGGGGGAGCCCAGCGGCCGGTCGGCTTCCTGTTCCGACCGGACGTCTGCCCGACCGAACCTGTCCCAGTAAGCGTAGTGGGAAGTGGCCATATACCATCCCGAGAGCAGGTACTCATTCCATGCGATAACACGATCAAGGGCTCGGGTAGCCGGGATCAGCTCCTTGCGGGAGGTGGCGCGTCCGACCCGACTGATCAGGTCATCGACCACGGGATCCTGGATGCCGGGAATATTGACGGTGTAACGCTCATAGGCAAACCTCGATCCCCAGTAGAACTCCTGCTCCGGGCCGGGAAGATCCGTGGTGCCGAAAAACTGAAAGGTCATGTCGAAATCGAAATCCACCCTGGATCGTCTCTCGAACTGAGGCACGTCGATGATCCGCAGGCGGGCATCGATGCCTGCTCTCCTGAGGCTGGTGACGAAAGCGAGGACCACGTTCCGGAAGTCTGAACTCGCAGTGATAATCTCGACTGACAGCGGCTTGCCTGTACCGTTCACCAAGGATCCTTGATGAAGAGCATAGCCCGCCTGCGCGAACAGTTCGAAAGCCTTGCGACGTTGCTGACGCTGATAACCAGTGCCGTCACTGACTGGAAGAGCGAATTCCCGCTGAAGCGTCTCATCCCTGATACTCCCCTTCCAGGGCAGGAGCAGCTCGATTTCCGCAGCTGAGGGGTGGCTCTGGGCGGCGAGTTCCGAATTGGGAAACCGGCTGTGATTGCGCTCGGCCCATCCCCCCATCAAGACCCTGTTGATCCATTCGAAGTCGAAGAGTTGCGTGATCGCGTCCCGGATCAGCCTGTTGTCGAAAGGAGGACGTCTCAGATTGAACGCGAAGTTCATGCTCCCCAGCGCACCCTGGAGCCGGGATTGAACTTTGATAAGG
>NZ_JCACHA010000116.1:0-3822 GCF_059503625.1 Skermanella sp. | reverse complement strand
GTTCGGCCTCCTCATCGGATGGGGAGGCTTGGGCATGCCTCATGGCGCGATGGCCGGCGTGCTTCATCACGCCACCGGCAGCGGCGCAGGCAGCGTTGCCGCAGCCGACTGCGACGAGCCGGCGGAGCATCGGGGCCGCCACGATCACCGGCATCAGGGCGAAGCCGAGCATCGGGAAGGCCATGAGGACCGGTCGAAGGCCTCTCACACGGGATGCTGCGTCGTGGCCTGCGGTTTCATCGCGGCGCTGGATGCCCCCAGCTTTCAACTGAGCGCTGCCGGATACAGTTCCATCCGCGTCCGGTTCCTTACCGACGATCCGCTGAGGAAGCGGACGGTATCTCCCCTGCGCCGCCCGCCGCGGGTAACGGTCTAAGGCTTCCGATCCGCGTTCCGCCGCGGGTTTGAGGCTTCGGCGCGTTTCCGCCGCCGGTGGAAGTCGCCGCAACGGGCGCATCGACCCAGTCCCGATCCCGGACCTCCGCTGGAGAACGATCGATCCGCGATGTTCCAGCCTTGTGCATGCACCCGGCCGGCCCGCAGGTGTCGTTCCCCATGGCTCCGGCCCCATGGCTCCGGGCCGATGGGCGATCCGCCGACCCATGAATTCCACTCCCGCACGCTCCGGCCGCGATAGCCGGCAGCCGCGAGAGTCCTGGCCTCCGCCCGCATGCGCAGGGCCAGAGACGGAGGACACCCGAAATGCGTATGAACACGCACACCTTGCACGCCATCGCCGCCTTGTTCGCCGCCGGCACCTTGCTGGCCGGTTCGCACCTTGCCTTCGCCGCTCCGGGCGAGGCCGGTCACAAGCACGACACGGCCGCGATCGGCGAGCCCGCCAAGGCGACCGCCAAGACGCGAACCGTCAGGATCACCATGGGCGACAATTTCTACGAGCCGGAAACCGTCCCGGTGAAGGCCGGTGAAACGGTCCGTTTCGTCATCCGGAACACCGGCGAGTTCCTGCACGAGTTCAATATCGGCACGGCGGCCATGCATGCGGACCATCAGAAGCAAATGGCCATGATGGTCGAGCACGGCATGCTGACCGCGACCGGCGTGGATCAGAAGATGATGAACATGGACCATTCCAAAATGCCCGGTATGGACCGCTCCATGAAACACGACGATCCCAACAGCGTGCTCGTCGATCCGGGGCAGACCCGGGAACTGACCTGGAAATTCACGAAGCAGGCCTCCCTCGAATTCGCCTGCAACATGCCCGGCCATTACGAGGCCGGCATGGTCGGCAAAGTGAACTTCCAGCGCTGACGGAGGACGGCATGACCAATGCACCCCATGGACTATCCCGCCGTGACGCCCTCAAGCTCGCAGGGGCGGCGGGTTTCGCCGGCATCGTCACGGTCTATCCGGGGCGCCGGGTGTTCGCGGCCCCGGACGAGGCTGTCGACCTGGCGGTCGAACGGACCCGAATCACCATCGACGGCGAAACCAGCCGCGCCATCTCCATAGGCGGTTCGATCCCGGCGCCCACGCTACGCTGGCGGGAGGGACAGGAAGTCGTCATCCACGCCACCAACCTGCTGGACGAGCCGACCTCCATCCACTGGCACGGACTGCTGCTCCAAGGCGTCATGGATGGCTCCCCCGGCTTCAACGGCTATCAGCCGATCATGCCGGGGCAGACCTACACCTACCGCTTCAAACTGCGTCAGGCGGGCACATACTGGTATCACAGCCACTCCGCCTCGCAGGAGCAGGAGGGCATGTACGGTGCCATCGTGATCGAACCGGCAGGGCGCGATCCCGTCCGCGCCGACCGCGACTACGTGGTCCTGCTTTCCGACCACACGCCGGAGAACCCCGAAAACGTCCTGCGCAAGCTCAAGGTCAGCGAAGGCTACTACAACAACGACAGACGCACCCTGGTCGATTTCTTCAGGGACGCCCGGCGCGACGGCCTGGGCGCCACGATCGGCGACCGTCTTTCCTGGGGCGAGATGCGCATGGATGCGACCGATATCGCCGACGTGACCGGCTACCAGTTCCTGGTCAACGGCAAGGGACCGCGCGACAACTGGACCGCACTCTACAAGCCCGGCGAGCGCGTGCGGCTGCGGATCATCAACGGTTCGGCGATGTCGATTTTCGATGTGCGCATTCCCGGACTGCCCATGACGGTGGTGACGGCGGACGGTCAGAACGTCGTGCCGGTGAAGGTCGATGAGTTCCGCTTCGGCGTCGGGGAAACCTACGACGCCATCGTCATGCCCACGGAAGACAAGCCTTTCACCTTCTTCGCCGAATCCATCGACCGCACGGGCTTTGCCCGGGCCACGCTTGCGACCCGTGAAGGAATGGAGGGCGAGATCCCCGAACGGCGTCCGCGCGCGACCCTGACGATGGCCGACATGGCAATGGCCCACGGCATGGACCACGGCTCGATGACGGGCATGGACCACGGTCAGATGTCGGGCATGGATCATGGCGCCATGGCCGGCATGGACCATGGCTCGATGCCCGGCATGGACCATGGCGCCATGCCCGGAACGGCTCATGGTGCGGCGGAGAGCCAGGATCGGGCGACGGGATGGGGCGATGCGGCGACGCCGCCCGGCGCCAAGGCCCTTTCCTACGCGGACCTGAAGGCGCTTGCCAAGGCAAAGGAACCGCGGGAGCCCACGCACGAGATCGAGGTCCAGCTGACGGGCATGATGTCGCGCTATATCTGGACGCTGAACGGCCGGAAGTTCGACGAAGGAGCCCCGATCCGGGTCGCCTACGGTGACCGGGTCCGCATCCGGTTCGTGAACACGACCATGATGGCTCACCCGATGCACCTGCACGGGATGTTCATGGAAATCGAGAACGGCCAAAAGGACCGGATGCCCAGGAAGCATGTCGTGCTCGTCCCGCCGGGGCAGGCAACCACGGTGCAGCTGACCACGGACGAACCCGGCGAGTGGCCATTCCACTGCCACCTCCTCTACCACATGGCCTCGGGCATGATGACGCGTTTCATCGTCGAACCCCGCACGGCAAGCCTTTGATCCGGGAACGGCGCATGACAATGACGACAAGGGTACGGCAATGGGTCGCTTTGGTGGCCGTGGCCGTTCTGGGGGCGCTCTCCGCAGGCTCGGCCCGGGCCGCCGGCGAGCACGCCTCCCAACAGTTCCACGAGGAGCCGCCCGTTCTTGCGACGCTTCTCATCGACCGGCTCGAACACCGCTGGCGGGATGGGGAGAATTCGATCGATTGGGACGTGCAGGGCTGGATCGGTGGCGACACCAACAAGATCCGGTTCAACTCCGAAGGCGGCAAGCCTGTCGAAGGCGGTGTCGAGACGGCGGAGTTCCAGCTTCTCTACAGCCGCATGACATCCGAGTTCTGGGATGCACAGGTCGGCGTCCGGCACGACGTCCGGCCCCGGCCGCAGACCACTTACGGCGTTCTCGGGTTTCAGGGCGTGGCGCCGTATTTCTTCGACGTGACCACTCAGCTGTTCGTGAGCGAGGAGGGCGACTTCAGTGCGCGGCTGGAGGCGGAGTACGACCTTCTGATCACGCAGAAGCTGATCCTCCAGCCGCGGGTCGAGGTCAACGCCTCGGCCCAGCGGGTGCGGGAACTCGACATCGGACCAGGCTTCAACGACGTCGATCTCGGCCTGCGCCTGCGTTACGAGGTCGTCCGGGAATTCGCCCCGTATATCGGCGTCAACTGGGAGCGCAAGCTGGGCGAGACGGCGGACATCGCCCGCGATCACGGCGAGGATGCCGGCGATCTGTCCTTCGTCACGGGGGTCCGTTTCTGGTTCTGACAGCGACGGGGGCCGGTCATCCGGCCCCCAGGGGCTTT
>NZ_JCACHA010000115.1:0-3828 GCF_059503625.1 Skermanella sp. | reverse complement strand
CTTCGAGCTTCGCTCCACCGCCTGCATGGTCGCATCGGCGATCTCCCGGGCGTCCTCGGGAATTCTGGAGGACAGCAAGTGGAGACCGCTGGTCATGGCCTGAAGCAGGTTGTTGAAGTCGTGCGCCACGCCGCCGGTGATCTGCCCGACCGCCTCCATCTTCTGTGACTGACGCAGTGTGGCCTCGGCTTTCTGGCGCGCCGCAATCTCGGCCGAGAGCCGGTCTGCCTGCTCCTGCCAGCGCTGCGAGGAGGTCTGCTGGATGTTGTACTGGCGCATGGCCATAGTAGTCATGCCGAGTAACGCGCAAACCGCCAGCAAGGTGTAGGCCCCGTAGAGCGCCATGCTCCTGTACCAGTGTTCCAGGATGGCATGCGTTTCGATGCTGAAGCTGATGAACAGCGGGTAGTCCTTGACTTGGCTGTAGGCGTTCAGCCGCTCGATGCCGTCCACCTGCGAGACGGCCGTGTAGACGCCCTCCCGCTCTTTGATCGCTCGACTGAGAAAGGGTCCCTTGGGGTTCAGCTTCTCCAGATTTTTGGGTGCGGGGTAGCGGACAATGATCTGACCGTCGGAGCGGACCAAGGGGATGACGTGGGCGATGGTGGGCGCGAACTGTGCCCAGAAGGAGGTGATGTAAGACACGGGGACCGACAGCAGGACGATGCCGTCGAAGCGGCCATCCAGCGCCATCCGCCGCTTACTGATGCCGACCAGCCGCTCCTGGGTCGCCTTGCCGGTGAAGGGCGCGCTGATATAGGTTCCGGCGTCCCGCTCCTGCTGTGCCTTGAAGTAGTCCCTTTCCTCTAACGTGAAACCGGGCGGCGGAAGCGGGAGGGTCGTCACGCGGACACGGCCCTGGCCGTCGATCAGCGATATCGCGCTGATCTGGTCCATGCTCCTTTCGATGCCCCCGATGTCCTCCCTGAGCTTGCCGTCGTTCTCGATGTCTTCCCAGGAGCGGTCTTCAATCCGGCGGTTGACCTCGTTAAGGACGAGTTCATGGGTGTCCAGCACCTTCACGACGTGTTCGTGCAGTGCCTTTACGGTGCGTACCGCCGTCCGCTCGGCCTCCTCCAACTCCTGCACTCGGGTACTCCAAGCCGTCCAAATGAACAGTGAGAGAGGGAGGATGACGGACAGCCCGAACAGTGCCCGAAGCGACCAGTTGTGACTATTTTGATCTGACAAGGTCTACGCCATGTGGGATGGGATTAGTCCAGAGCTGGCTACTGTACTCAGGCGGTGGTCTTGTGCGCGACGTATTGGACGTTGAGCGGCGATCAATCAAGTCGGCCTTGTCCAGGCTCATGCGGTTCTGAGATATATCCGCAAATCTTGCTTATAGCTTTGGGCATTCATGTGTACAAAACACAAGTGCGCCAATATGGCTAATTAATAGTAAATTATGCCGCCCGGCAGACCACCTGCCCAGCGTGGAATGGCTCAAGAAACTTATCCATGAGCTTGTGCCCATCAGATAATCATCCCGCCGCCATACTGTCCGCCCGGATCGTCTCCACCCGGATCTCCTCCGTCAGCCGCGCCTTGTACTCCGCGAACTCCGGCGTCGTCTTGACCGTGTAGGTACGGGGATGCGGCAGGTCCACCGCCACGTCGCACTTGATCCGGCCCGGCCGGGCCGTCATCACGACGACGCGGTTGGCCAGGAAGATCGCCTCGTCGATGTCGTGGGTGACGAACAGCACCGTCTTGCGGTCGGCCTCCCAGATGCCCAGCAGAAGCTCCTGCATCAGCGCCCGCGTCTGGTTGTCGAGTGCTCCGAACGGCTCGTCCAGCAGCAGCACCTTGGGATCGTTGGCGAGCGCCCGCGCCAGCGCCGTCCTCTGCTTCATGCCGCCCGACAACGTCTTCGGGTAGTAGTCGGCGAACTGCCGCAGCCCGACCTTCTCCAGGAAATAGCCGGAAATCTCCGCCTGCTCCGCCTTCGGCATGCCCTTCTCGCGCAGCCCGAAGCAGATGTTGTCCCGCACCGTCATCCAGGGGAACAGGCTGTAGGACTGGAAGACCATGCCCCGGTCCGGCCCCGGTCCGCCGACCGGCTGCCCGTCCATCAGCACCCGTCCCGAAGTCGGCGTATCCAGGCCGGCGACGATCCGCAGCAAGGTGCTCTTGCCGCAGCCGGACGGTCCCAGAATCGTGATGAAGTCGTTGTGCGCCACGCCCAGATCGGTCGGCTGGAGCGCAACCGTCGCCGCCCCTCCCCGATGGGCCGGCGGGAACACCCGCCCGACGCCTTCGATAGTCAGACTGCTCACCTTGCCGCCCATCACGATGCCGCCCACGAAAATAACCGCTGGTTCAACTGCTTGAACAGGAAGTCGGAGACCAGCCCGATCACCCCGATCACGAAGATCCCGAAGATCATCTGCCCGGTATCCAGGAATCGCTGCGCATCGATGATCATGAAACCGATCCCGGCGCTGGCCCCGATCAGTTCGGCCACGATCACATAGGTCCAGGCCCAGCCCAGCACCAGCCGCAGAGTTTCGAAGATCTGGGGCGCCGCAGCCGGCAGCATGACCCGCAGCACCACGCCCCGGCTCTTGGCGCCCAGGGTATAGGCGGCCTCGATCAGTTCCATCCGGACGCCGCCGACGATCACAGCGACCATCAGGCAGATCTGGAAGACCGCGCCGATGAAGATCACCGAGAGCTTCTGCGTCTCGCCCACTCCCGCCCACAGGATCAGCAGCGGGATGAAGGCCGACGCCGGCAGGTAGCGGGCGAAGGAGATCAGCGGTTCCAGCAGCGCCTCGACCGGCTTGAACGCCCCCATGACGATGCCCAGCGGCACCGCCACGGCGGAAGCGATCAGGAAGCCGCCCAGCACCCGCCCGACCGTGACCAGCACGTCGTTGAGGAACCCGAACTCGAAGAACAGCGCGTAGCCGGCCTGCAACGTCGCCCAGGGTCCCGCCAGGAACAGCGGCTTCACCAAGCCGCTCGCCGTCACCGCCCACCACACCGCCACCACCACGACGAACCCCAGTATCCCCAAGGCGATCCTGCGCCCAGGGGATACCGGCTTCAGCGGCACGAACAAATCAGCCATCTAGATCGCAGTACCCGCTTACTTGACGAAGGACGCATCAACCATGGTCGAAACATCCGCCGGCCGGCGCACCAGCCTGGCTTCCACCATGATATCGTTGGCTTCCTTCAGGAACTTCGGCAGCGTCTCGCCCAGGTATTCCTTGTTCTGGTCGCGGTCGTACCATTTGACGAACTTGGCCGAATCCTTGAACTGCTCCGGCGTCTGGTTCACGTCGGCGCCCATGACCTTATAAGCCGCTTCCGGCTGCGCCTTGATCATGTCCAGCGCCTCGAACCACGACTTGACCATCGCCTGGACGACGGCCGGATTCTTCGCGATGTAGTCGGGCTGAAACGCCAGCGTATCGACGATCACGCCGGGGGTGTCCGCCGAGGTCGTGATGATCTTGCCGGCGTTGTTGGTCCGCACGGTGGACAGATAAGGCTCATAGGTCACCGCCGCGTCGAACTGCCCGGCGACGAAGGCGTTGGCCGCGTCCTTCGGCTCAAGGTTGGTCAGCTTGAGGTCGTCCAGCTTCATGCCTTCCTGCTTCAGCAGATAGGCCAGCCAGAACTGGGGCACGCCGCCGAACTGCACCGCGACCGACTTGCCCTTCAGCTCCTTGACCGACCCGATGCCGTCCTTCGCCGCGATGCCGTCGCCGCCCGCCGAGGTGTCCAGCACCAGGACCTGCGTCACCGGCACGCCGCTCGACGCGTAGAGGATATGGGTATCGACCGTCGTCGTGATCGCCTGGACGTCGCCGGACG
>NZ_JCACHA010000114.1:0-3838 GCF_059503625.1 Skermanella sp. | reverse complement strand
GATCAGGATCATCGGGCGGGTATTCTCCGGCAGCGAATTTCCCGGGACACCCAGTCCGTCGCCCAACCCGCCGCCGGTCGCCAGAAGCATCCCGGCGGCGATGGAAACCATCAGAACAAGGGCCACTGTCGCCGCAACGAGGTGGCTGCGGGTAAGTGTGACATTGTGTCCAGCCGCGATCTGCATGGTCCGCTCCCTCACTCGATACACCTGGGGACCGAAACCGCTTTTCAACCGACCGGCCCACCCGCTTTCAAATAGATGATGCACCAATCCATGGGCTCTCGGCGATTATTTTAATGCCGGCTTACTGAATAGTCAGCGCAGTGTAGTAAAATTGCGTCAGCAATAACGACCTATCCACGGAAGGCACAGAGGAAGACTACTAACGTACTAGTTTCTCTTCTTGCTTCAATTTAGAAAAAATCGATTGGAGTATGCATGAAAACTGTGGGGGTGGGGCGGGCAGGGGAGGGAAGAGGATTTCGCCCTGCCCTCGCGAACGACAATGGGACATCACGCGCGCGACGCCAGCGGCACGCACCGTTTCTGCCCATTACTACAATGATTTGAGGAAGTTGGAGGCACGGGTGGGAATCGAACCCACATATACGGATTTGCAGTCCGCTGCATCACCACTCTGCCACCGCGCCACGGTGCCGGTTACCGGCTGAAACTCGCCGGCCCGGAAGGTGTCCTGATATAGCGGGCCGGATTGTCCCGGTCAAGCACTGCTCCGCGCACTTGTCGCGGCTGTTCGACACTCCCGCCCACGGAACCCGACTTGCCAGGAACCCGGCCGCCTGAGTTCCGGTCCCAAGGCTGTCCGTTGTGTTTCAACGCATTGGCGGATATAAGGCCACTCAGCGCCGCTCCGCCGCGGATCACAGGCGCGTCCAGGCGAAACAAGATCAGAAAACGGTTGCCATGCCCGATTATTCAGCCGCTCGCTATAATATGGTCGAAGGGCAGGTTCGCCCCAACAAAGTGACCGACCACGCCCTGGTCGACGCGATGTCGCGTATCCCCCGGGAACTGTTCGTGCCCAAGGCGTCGCGCGGGATCGCCTATGTCGACGAGGACATTCCCGTCGCCAAGGGACGCTATCTGATCGAGCCGATGGTGATCGCCCGCCTCCTCCAGGAAGCCTACGTCAAGCCGACCGACATCGTCCTCGACGTCGGCGCCTGCACCGGCTACGCCAGCGCGCTGCTGTCCCGCATGGCTGCGACGGTCGTGGCGCTCGAGTCCGATGCGGAACTGGCCTCGCGCGCCGAAGCGACGCTGCGCGAACTCGGCGTCGATAACGTGGTGGTGGTGCAGGGTCCGCTGGAGCAGGGTTATGCAAAACAGGCGCCCTACGATGTGATACTTTTGCACGGTGCCGTGGCGGAAGTACCTCCGGCGATATTGGAGCAGTTGGCCGAAGGCGGCAGGTTGGTTACAGTCGTGTCGCCCGACGGGCGCATGGGGCAGGCCCGTCTGTTCCAGCGCACGGGCAAGGTCGAAACGGGCCGCATCCTGTTCGACGCCGCGACGCCGCTGCTGCCCGGATTCGAGCCGAAGCCGGTTTTCGAGTTCTGAGCGGTCCGGGCAGGCTGTCTGGACATGGCTTCCCGGGCAGGGCCTCCCGACCGGGGCTTCATGACCGGGGCGGTCCGCCCCCGATGAACGACTTAAGGAGTCTGTGATGTCCGATAAGGTGCCGTTGCAGATCGATGTCGATACTCTCAAGTCCATGCAACAGTCCGGCGCCGAGGTAGCCTTGCTGGATGTGCGGGAGCCGTGGGAGTTCGATCTGTGCGCCATTGAAGGGAGCAGCAGCATTCCTCTGACAACGCTGCCCCAGCGGGCGGCGGAGCTGCCGAAGGACCGCCAGATCGTCGTGATCTGCCATCATGGCGGACGGAGCGCGCAGGCGACCGCGTGGCTCCGCCACAACGGCTACGACAAGGCGACCAACCTGATGGGTGGTGTCGATGCCTGGGCTCGACGTATCGATCCGACGATGAAGGTGTATTGATGGCACGTAAATCACGGCTGTCCGGCCGGGCATGGAGCGCATCGCTCGGCGGTGTCCTCCTGCTCGCCCTGTCAGGCCAGCCGGCCGGGGCGCAAAGCCTGGAAGAGGCCCTGGCGAACGCTTACGTCAGCAACCCCACGATCGAGTCGCAGCGCGCGCAGTTGCGCGCGACCGACGAACTGGTGCCGCAGGCGCTCTCCGGATACCGGCCGACGGTGGAGGCCGGCGCCGATGCCGGCTACTCCCGTGCCCGCACCAGGACAGGGTCGCGGGACGTCAACTCCAATCTCGCGCAGCGCGGCGTCGATCTCAGCGTCGTCCAGCCGCTCTACTCCGGCGGCCGCACCCAGGCGGGAACCAAGCGCGCTGAAGCCCTGGTCGAGGCGCAGCGCGCCGATCTGCTCTCGACCGAACAGTCGGTCCTGCTCGACGGCGCCACGGCCTATCTGGACGTCGTCCGCGATCAGGCCGTCGTCGACCTGAACGTCAACAACGAACAGGTCCTGCGCCGCCAGCTCGACGCCTCGCGCGACCGCTTCAACGTCGGCGAGATCACCCGCACCGACGTCAGCCAGGCGGAGTCGCGCCTTGCCCGCGCCCTGTCGGACCGCATCCAGGCGGAAGGCCAGCTCAGCAGCAGCCGGGCGATCTACGCCCGCGTGATCGGAGCGCCTCCCGGCCGCCTGTCGGCGCCGCGCCTTGTGTTCGACCTGCCGTCCTCGCGGGAAGAAACCGTCGCCCTGGCGGAAAGCAACAACCCGACCGTCATCGCGGCCGAGTATTCGGAATCCGCGGCGCGCAACGCCGTCGATGCAGTCCGGGGCGAGATGCTGCCGTCCGCCAACCTGCGCGGCACCCTGTCGCGTACCTACGAACCAAGCTCCCAGGCCGACCGGCAGGACGGCGCCTCGGTGACGGCCTCGGTGACGATCCCGCTGTATCAGGCGGGTTCGGTCGAGTCGCGCGTCCGTGAAGCCCGCCAGACCGCCGGCCAGCGGCGCATCCAGATCGAGGAATCGCGCCGGCAGGTGGTCGAGAACGCGATTCGCGCCTGGGAAGGCCTGACGACCGCCCGCGCCACCATCGAATCGCGGCAGTCGCAGGTCCGCGCTTCCGAAATCGCCCTGGAGGGCGTGCGCCAGGAAGCGCTGGTCGGGTCGCGGACCACGCTGGACACCCTGGACAGCGAGCAGGAACTGCTGGACGCCCGCGTCCAGCTCGTCCAGGCACAGCGCAACGAAATGGTCGCCGCCTTCTCGGTTCTCTCGGCGACCGGCCAGCTTTCTGCCCGGCAGCTCGGCCTGAAGGTACCGTTCTACGACCACACGAAGCATTACAAGCAGGTGCGCGGCAAGTGGTGGGGCACCGACATCGATGAATGACAATGCGGCTCCGGGTCGGCCGGCTCAACGACTTGGTAGTAATTTAACCTGTGGTGCCATAGGCTCCGGGTTCCCGATCAGGCCCCTGGGGTTGCGCTGATGAGTGATACGAAGTCCCAGCAAGAACCGTCGATGGAGGAAATCCTTGCCTCCATCCGGCGAATCATATCCGAAGACACCGAGCCTGCCGAGCCGAGCAAGCCTGAACCCGCACCGGCGCCCGCGGCGCCGCCCCCTGTTTCAGCCTTCGCACCACCGCCGCCGGCTCCGGAGCCGATGGATGAGGACGTGCTGGAACTCACCCAGATGGTCCAGGACGACGGGTCGGTCATCGATGTGGAGGATCCGCCGGAAGACGATCCCTGGGCGCGCGCCATGGATCCCGACCCCGAGCCGGAGGATGAGCCCGAGCCTCCGCTGTCGCTGGAAACCC
>NZ_JCACHA010000113.1:0-3846 GCF_059503625.1 Skermanella sp. | reverse complement strand
ACGTCCAGCACGGCCCGCGCGTTGAAGCGGGTGTAGTTGTAGACGAACACCGTCGCCTCGGCGTTGAGCGGTGCGAAGACGTTGCTCCAGGCGTGCTTCGCCCAGCCGGGCGAGCTGATGTTCCAATGGACGTCGCCCGGCTGCAATCCGACCCAGTACATCGTGGACAGATGACCCACGGGATAGCTGCGGTGCGTATGCAGCACCAGCTTGGGCTTGGCGGTGGTGCCCGACGTGAAATAGAGCAGCAGCGGGTCTTCGACCCGCGTCTCGCCGTCCGGCGCGAACTCGGCGGGCGCCTCGGTGAAGCCCTCATAAGCGGTCCAGCCCGCCGGAGCGCTGCCGGCGTCGCCGCCCACGACGATCAGCCCCAGCCCCTTCTCCATGCCGTCGAACTTGGCGCATTGATCGGCCATCGCGATGACGAACCGGGCGCCGCCGCGCTCCAGCCGGTCGCGCAATTCGTCTCCGACCAGCAGAGTCGTTGCCGGAATGACCACGGCGCCCAGCTTCATGGCGGCCAGCATGGTTTCCCACAGCGGCGGCACGTTGGGCAGCATCAGCAGCACGCGGTCGCCCCGGCGCACACCCTGGGCGCGCAGCCAGTTGGCAAGCCGGTTCGACCGCTCGGACAGCTCGGCGTAGGTTACCTTCTGCTCGGCGCCGTCCTCCGCCACGACCCACAGCGCCGGGCGGGCGTTGCCGCGCGCTATCGCGTCGAAGTAGTCGAGCGCCCAGTTGAAGACCGGCATGGCGGGCCAGCGGAAATCCCGCACCGCGCGGGCGCGGTCGGTCCGGGCTTCCAGCAGCAGGTTACGCGCGGCGATGAAGTCGCTGGATCGATCGGTCATTCTCTCCCCTTGCTGCCCCGGAACAGGGCTTGTTGTCCTTCCGCTTTATCGCTGCGGAAGTGTTGGTACTGCGGGCGGGCATGATCCCGGACCAGCCCCGCCGTTGGAAGGCCCTATCCCGCGAAACCGATGTGCGGAAATACTCATATGGTCATGGGCCGGTGGTCATGGGCCGGCGGATACGCCGCTTTCCGATCCCGTCAACCCGGACTGGATTCCGTAGGCGCTGATTCAAAGCGTTCCTGCGCGTGACGCCGGCGTTTCCCTCCACTCTACCTTAATGCCAAGGCGTGACCTTGGCATCTCTTGGATGATGCGGACGCGAAGGTTTCAGTCTGAAGTTTTGGCGTCATTCCCGCATTGCCGGAGAGGAGACAGCCTAAACCAGCGCTTACCGTATCGAGTCCCGGCACGCCGGCAATGGGAGAAACGTCTTTTCAGCCGCCGTTTCCTGCGGGGTTTCCGTATCCGTACGCTGAAAGCGGCTGGAAGCCGGTTCCACGTCGTCTTCATGCCGGCATGATGGGGAACGCCGGGCGCGCCGGAGCGCGCCCGGTAGCCGCCGGAGCGGATCGTTATGCCAGCGCCAGCTTGCGGGCCGCTTCCTCACGCTCGATCCAGCGCTCGAGGATGGCGACGTGCTCGCTCTCCTCCTTGACGAACTCCTTCGCCAGCGCCTCGATCTCGGCGTCCTTGGTGTGGCCGGCGACGGTCAGGTAGAACTCGAACCCGAGCTTTTCGCCGTGAAGCGCCGCCTTGAGGGCGTCGAGCCGCGACAGCGACGGGTCGCCCGCCCACAAGGCGGTCCGCTCCGGTGTCGCCAGATCGGGCCATACGTGGTCGCCGGGCATGAAGCCGGAAACGTCCACCGAACCCGCCCGCTTCTTGGCTTCGGCCAGATGCAGGCGCGAGTATTCGCCCAGCTGGGTGAAAAGCTCGCCGATCTCCTTGTTGCCGACCTTGGCCATTTCGACCGCCAGCTCTTCGAAGTGGATGGCGGCATCCTCCTCGACCTTGACGGCGTAGCCCAGGAACTCCTCGACCGAGGCGATCTCGAGGCCGCCCTTGTAGGACTTGACGGCGGTGGACAGGGCCGGCCGGGCCTTCGGCAGGGTCTCGTCGCCGGCGAAGATCACCGCGATGCCCTCGTCGCGCACGAAGAACTGGCAGGCCAGCCGGTAGCGCGGCGGCATGTCGTTGGTTTCGGCGTTCTCGATCTCGGCCGGAGTGATCTTGCCGAGCTGGCGCAGCATCTCCTTCTCTTTTTCGGTCAGGGCGAGGCCATAGGGCTTGTTGGTGCCGAGATGCTTGATCTCGACAAGGCAGGAGCCGCAGTTGCCGTCGCCGCAGTCGAAGGGGATCGGAAGCTTGTGCTCCTTGGCGAGCGCCAGGAGCGTTCCGCGGTCGCCGGCGACCGCATACAGGGTGACGTCCTTCGCCATCACCGGAGACTTGAAGGTCACGTTCGCCAAAATAATAATCCTTTTTCAAGTCAGGGCAGAACTACCCGATGAGCAGCCGCCGGCCGGTCAGGCAGAGTCGTCGAAATCCTCGATGTATTTTGACGGTTCGATGAAAAGCCGGCAGCTCCTCCCTATCCCCGGCACTGCCGGGGATGTGGTGAGGGCTAGAGGTGCAAAATTCGTGCTAAAGCTACGTTTGCCTGAAATAGCAATGACTTAGGCGATATAGCATTGCTCAAGGGCTCGACGATTGAGATGAACCCGACACAAGACGAACCTGACAAATGGTCCCGTTCTGGACATCGCGTCGTCGGGTATTCTTCTACTGCCGAAGGCGCCGCCGATCGAAACCGGCGGCCGCTGCCGGTTCAGGTCATCCGGCTTTCCGGACGGCGTCGAAGAAGCTGTGGTCGAACAGCGCGTTCAGATCGACCGGCTTGATCTGGGCGCCCGTGGTCTGCTGGAAGTCCTGGAGGAGTGCGGTGGACTCCATGATCTCGTGCGGGTTGGCGACGAGGTTGGTGTTGGGCGACCGGAGCGCCTTGGCGATCACTTCGGGATCGACGAGTCCCTTGCCGATATAGGCGGAGACGTGCGCGGCGGCGCGGCCGTGCTGCGTGTTCGCGAAATCGGTGGCGCGGACATGCAGTTCGACCAGCTTGGCGATGGCGTCGCGGTGTTCGGCGATCACGGTTTCGCGCACCGCCAGCACGGCGCCCGGCTGACGCGGCAGCATGGCGTTGGCGGGCGCGAGGATCCGGGCGGTCGGGTCGCGTTCCTGAACGATCGTCAGGACGGGCTCCAGGATCGAGGCTCCCTCGACCGCACCGGCAAGCAGCAACTGCTGCACCTGGTCCTCGCCGACGCCGACGATCTCCACATGCGCGGGGTCCGCCTTGGCGACGTTCCGGATGTAATAACGGAGTATCGTGTCCGGGACCGAGCCCTGCGGCAGCGTGGCGATCTTCGCGGGACGCCCTGCCCTTTGATAGAACTGGCGGAACCCGTCGGCCGGAGACGCCGAGCCGGCCATGGTTTCCGCGAAGGGGCCGCGCCCGATGAAGGCGACCTGATCGATGATGTTGGAAGCCAGCACCTTGATGTCGATGCCGCGCGACCGCGCGACCATCGCGGGGCCGATGCCGACATAGACGACGTCCAGGCTGCCGGACGCCAGCGCCTGAACCATCGCGGGGCCGGACGAGAACGACGTGAGCTTGAGGTCCAGCCCGGCCTGACCGGTCCAGCCTTCCCCTTCCATGATGAAGAGCTGAGTCATCGGTATGATCGGGATATAGCCCACGCGCAGGGTCACCGGCGAGGCGGCCGCGGCGCGCGACGGCAAGGCCGCCGGCGACAGCGCCGCAGGCGACAGGGCCAGCGCTGCGGCGGCTCCGGACAAACGAAGGAACCGGCGGCGGGCTAAGGGTATCTGCATGACGGAAGCTCCCAGGCATTTCTTTTTTCCAGCTTACACGGTCGGCCGGACCGGGTCGCCCTGGAACTCCGGTGTGAAACCCGGCAAACGGTCA
>NZ_JCACHA010000112.1:0-3861 GCF_059503625.1 Skermanella sp. | reverse complement strand
GAAGAGTTGCCCTTGATCGTGTTGTTCAAGCTGCGCGCGTTTGAGGCGAGACTGTTCATCGCCGATCCCACGCTGTCTTCAGCCTGAGAGAACGTTCCACCCGGTTGCAGAAGCGCCGCGGCGCCGGCGGCGGTCGAAACGTCCGCACCCGAAAGCACGCTGGCGACGGAGCTTTCCAAATCCTGCGCCTGGACGGTCACGGTCCCACCGCTGCCGTTCGACGCGATGTTCTGGTTCTGCGCACCCTGCTGGAGCAGGTTGACGCCGTTGTACTTGGCGTCCTTGACGAAGGCGCCGATGTCTTTGACCTGATTGTTGTACTGGGCCTGATAGTTTGCCCGGTCGCGCTCGCTGAGAGACGAGTCCGACAGCTTGACCAGCGTCGCCTTGACGTCCGACATGGACGACGAGATGAACTGCGATGCCTTCATCGCGACGTCGATCATGCCCTTGCCGACGGCGAGCCGCTCGTTCGCGGCGCCGAGGACGGCCGTATCTCCCCGAAGCTTTTCAGCCACGGCGAAGGCGGCGCCATTGTCATAGACGTCTGCAACCTTCTTGCCGGTTCCGATACGCTTTTGCGCAGAATTAACCGCGCTCTGTGCCGATCCAAAGCTGTTGATGGATGAATAGGAACCGGTGTTGGTGTTGACTGAACTGATCATGGCGTCACCTCGTCCCCGATCTTATACCCCTTTATTGCGAGACCTGCAAGCTTGCCGCGCCCTGCCCGGCGGCTGACCTCGCCGCAAGCAAAGTTCGCGACAATACGCCGCACGCGTGTCTTGACGGGATGGAACGGTCGGTGTTTTGATTGGCTGTCTAACAAAAGACGGAAGCCGAGGAACAGATAGCTCCTGGCCAAGAATCAAGAACCAGCTTTCAAGAATAGCCCAAAAAGGGTCGCATCCATCAGGGAGGAAGCACATGAAGAGTCTGTTGGCCGCTACCGGCCTTGCACTGGCGCTTGCCTTTACCCACAGCCCCGCACACGCGCAGAGCCGCCCGACGATCCCGATCATCGTCAAGGATACGACCTCCTTCTACTGGCAGATCGTGCTGGCCGGCGCGCGTCAGGCCGGCAAGGACCTCAACGTCAATGTCCAGGAACTGGGCGCCCAGTCGGAAGCCGACATCAACGGCCAGATCGGCATCCTCGAGAACGCCGTGTCCGGCAAGCCGGCCGCCGTGGTGATCTCGCCGACACAGTTCGCGGCGCTGGGGCCGGCAATCACGGAAGCGGCGAAGAGTGTCAAGGTGATCGGCATCGACAGCGCCGCCGACAGCAAGTCCTTCACCTCCTTCCTGACCACCGACAACGTCCAGGGCGGCCGGGCCGCCGCCGATGCGCTGGCGGCTGCGATCACACAGCAGTACGGGGCCGCCGAAGGCGACATAGCACTTATCACGTCGCTGCCGGGTGTCGGATCGCTCGACCAGCGCGCCAAGGGCTTCAAGGAACAGTTGGCCGCCAAGTATCCCAAGATGAAGCTGATCGCCGACCGGGTGGCCGACGGCCAGCCGACCACCGGCCTCAACATCATGACCGACCTGATCACCGCCAGCCCCAACCTGCGCGGCGTCTTCGCCAGCAACCTGATCATGGCCCAGGGCGCCGGCCAAGCCATTGCCGAAAACGACCTTGGCGAGAAGATCAAGCTGATCGGCTTCGACAACGACGAACGGCTGGTCAGCTTCCTCAACGACGGGGTTTTCGGGGCGCTGTTGTTCCTGGACCCCTACCGCATGGGCTATGACGGCGTGAAGACCGCGCTTGCCGCATCGAAGGGCGAGGCCGTCCCGGCGGAGGTCGATACCGGCGTCAACGTCATCACCAAGGCCAACATGAACGAAAAGCGGTCGCAGGAGCTTTTGAACCCGAAAGTCAAGTGACCATGGCGTTCGCCGCCGCCAGGGTCGAGGCGCCCGAACCGGGCGTCGCGACCCTGGAACTGCGCAAGCTCGACAAGAAGTTTGCCGGCACCCACGCGCTGAAGGCGGTCAGCCTCAGCTTCATGCCGGGAGAGGTCCACGCCATCGTCGGCGAGAACGGGGCCGGCAAATCGACGCTGATCAAGCTGCTGACGGGGGTCTATCCCAAGACCTCCGGCACCATCCTTTGGCAGGGCAGGGAGGTCGAGTTCTCCGGCCCGCAGGACGCCCTGGCGCTCGGCATCAACGCCGTCCACCAGGAAGTCGTGCTGTGCCCCCACCTGACGGTGGCGGCCAACATCTTCCTGGGCGACGAGACCACCCGCTTCGGCCTGCTGCGCAAGCGGGAGATGACCAGGCGCGCCCAGGCGATCCTGGACGAACTGGGCTTCCACCTGCCGGCCGACGCGATGCTGAGCGACCTGACCATCGGTCAGCAGCAGCTGGTAGCAACCGCCCGCGCCGCCAGCCGGGGCACCCGATTCCTGGTGTTCGACGAGCCGACCGGCTACCTGACGCGCGCAGAGACCGACCAGCTCTTCGCGCTGATCCGGCGACTGCACGGCCAAGGCGTCACGATCATCTATATCAGCCACCGGATGGAGGAGATCTTCCAGATCGCCGGCCGCGTCTCGGTGCTGCGCGACGGCCAGCTGATCGGGACCCATGTCGTGGCCGAAACCAACGAGCGGGACCTGATCCGCGAGATGGTCAACCGCCCGCTCGATCAGGTCCACCACAAGGAAGTGATCCCGCTCGGCGAAACGCTTCTCGACGTTCGCGGCATGAGCGGGCCGGGGTTCGATGACGTCTCGCTGACCGTCAGGCGCGGCGAGATCGTCGGTCTCTACGGGCTGATCGGGGCCGGACGAAGCGAATTCGTCCAGTGCCTGTTCGGCCGGACGCGCAAAACAGCCGGCGACGTCAAGCTCAAGGGCAAGGCGGTGGAGTTCCGCCGCGAAGCCGACGCGATCGACAGCGGCATCGTCCTGCTGCCGGAAAGCCGGCGCGACCAGGGGCTTTGCCTCAACCTTCCCGTCGGCTTTAACCTCAACCTGCCGGTATTCCACAAGATCAGCACCGGCGGGCTGATCCGGTCGGGCGAGGAGAGGACGCGGTCCGACAAGCAGATGCGCGACCTGCGGATCGTCGCCGCGTCGCGCAGCGTCGATGCCCTGACGCTGTCCGGCGGCAACCAGCAGAAGATCGTCATCGGCAAATGGCTTAACCACGGCGCCGACCTCTTCATCTTCGACGAGCCGACGGTCGGCGTCGATGTCGGCACCAAGGCGGAGATCTACAAGCTGATGGCGGTCCTGCTCCGGAACGGCGCCGGGATCATCCTGATCTCGTCCTACCTGCCGGAGGTCTACGATCTGGGCGACACCCTGCACGTCTTCCGCAAGGGACGCCTGACCGCGAGTTTCGGCCACCGCAAGGTCGATCACGAGACCATCCTGGCCGAAGCCATCGGCACCTGAACACCGAGAACCGTAAACGGCAACGAACAAGAAAACCGGGGAGAATCGATCAGGATGGCTGACATGGCAGTCGCGGCAAAGCCACGCGGGCGTCTCCGCTTCGCGTTCCTCCTCAACCTGACGCTGCTGGGGCTGCTTCTGCTGATGTGGCTGGTGCTGTCCGTCACGACCGACAGCTTCATGACCACCAACAACATCGTCAACCTGCTGCGTCAGGCGTCGCTCTGGGCGGTCATCGCGATCGGCCAGACCTTCGTCATCATCACCGGCGGCATCGACCTGTCGGTCGGCGCGGTGGTCGGCTTGTCGAGTACCGTGGTGGCGTTGCTGCTGAAGGCCGACTTCCCGATCTGGGCCGCCGTCGGCCTGACCCTGATGCTCGGCCCCGTCATCGGCGCCTTCCACGCCTTCGGTATCCTGAAGCTGGGCCTGCCGCCCTTCATCATGA
>NZ_JCACHA010000111.1:0-3871 GCF_059503625.1 Skermanella sp. | reverse complement strand
CCCTGGCAGGAGATCCAGCGCAATCTGGTCGATCAGTACGACCAGGGAATGGTGCTGAAGCCTGCGGTCAAGTACCAGGACGTCGCGCACAAGTTCCGTCCGCGCGACAACCACTGAAGACCGAATACGGCACTGAAGACAAAATGCGCTTGCCGGAGTGCCGTCCGGCAAGCGCCTCTTCCAAAACAACAAATCAAGAGTTCAGGGGAAACAATGAGTAGAGTGCTGAGTCGCGTCCAGACTGGATCGATGCTTGCCGGAATGCTGCTGACCGGGTTCACGATGGCCGCAGGAACTGCCCAGGCCGCAGACATCAAGGAACGCACGATCAAGTTCGCCTTTGTCCAGAACATGGACAACCATTGGGGCGCCGGCGCTCAGAAGTTCGCCGAGATCGTCAGCCAGAAGAGCGACGGCAAGATCAAGGTCAAGCTGTTCGCCGGCGGCACGCTGGGTGGCGACATCCAGACCGTTTCGTCGCTCCAGGGCGGCACGATCGAGATGGTCATGATGGGCTCGGGCGTCCTGGTCGGCCAGATCAAGGAGTACGTGCTGTTCGACCTGCCGTTCCTGTTCAAGACCCCGCAGGAAGTCGATGCGGCACTGGACGGCCCGCTCGGCCAGAAGCTGATGGACCGGCTGCCCGAGAAAGGCTTGATCGGCCTGTCCTACTGGGAACACGGTTTCCGCAGCCTGACCAACAGCCGACGCCCGGTGGAGAAGTGGGAAGACATCCAGGGCCTCAAGATCCGCGTGATCCAGGCGCCGCTGTATCTAGACGCCTTCAACGCCCTGGGAGCCAACGCCGTCCCTCTTCCCCTGCCCGAGCTTTACACGGCGCTGGAAACCAAGACCGTCGACGGCCAGGAAAACCCGCTGGTGTCGATCGAGTCCTCGAAGTTCTACGAGGAGCAGAAATACCTCTCCACCACGCGGCACGTCTATAACCCGCTGCTCGTGATGTTCAGCAAGAAGATCTGGGATAAGCTGACCCCGGACGAGCAGAAATTGCTGAAGGACGCCGCCGAGGAAGTGAAGCCCTATCAGCGCCAGGTATCCCGCGAGATGGACGCCAAAGTGCTTGAGCAATTGAAGGGCCATGGTATGACCGTCACCGAAGTCTCGGAGGAAGAGCGGGCACGCATGGCGGAGAAGCTGAAGCCGGTGACGCAGAAATACACCGAAGTCGCCGGCCCCGAACTTGTCGGCGAACTGAACGCCCAGCTCGCCAAACTCCGCGGTTCGAACTGACCCGGCGCGAAGTGCCGGTTCACAACTAGAAATACAGGGAAGAGACATGAAGCTGCTACGCCACGGCCCGTCGGGCCAGGAACGTCCCGGAATTCTCGATGCCGAGGGCAAGATCCGCGACCTTTCCGGCAAGATCGACGACATCGACGGCGACAAGCTGTCGCCCGCCAAGCTTAAGGAACTGGCGGCGATCGACATCTCCTCGCTTCCCGTCGTCGAGGGCAACCCGCGTCTCGGCGTTCCGGTCGCCCGGATCGGCAAGTTCATCGCGGTCGGCCTCAACTTCTCCGACCACGCCGCCGAATCCGGCCTGCCGGTACCGGCCGAGCCCGTCGTCTTCACCAAGGCGATCAGCAGCATCACCGGACCGAACGACAACGTCGTCATCCCGCGCGGCTCGAAGAAGACCGACTGGGAAGTCGAGCTTGGCGTCGTGATCGGCACCCGCGCCAGCTATGTCACCAAGGACGAGGCGCTGGCCCATGTCGCCGGCTATGTCGTCATCAACGACGTGTCGGAGCGCGAGTACCAGATCGAGCGCGGCGGCACCTGGGACAAGGGCAAGGGCTGCGACACCTTCGGCCCGATCGGCCCGTGGCTGGTGACCTCCGACGAGGTCGGCGACGTGCAGAACCTGTCGATGTGGCTGGACGTCAATGGCGAGCGCAAGCAGACCGGCACGACCGCGACGATGATCTTCGACGTGGCGACCCTGGTCAGCTACATCAGCGAGTTCATGACCCTGATGCCCGGCGACGTCATCACGACCGGCACCCCTCCCGGCGTCGGCATGGGCATCAAGCCGCAGCCGCAATACCTGAAGGCTGGCGATGTCGTCCGCCTGGGCATCGAGAAGCTGGGCGAGCAGCAGCAGACCTTCGTCGCGTGGGGTGAGAACCGATGAGCTTCGCCGACCGCTTCGCCGGCAAGCGCGCCGTCGTCACCGGCGGAGCGTCCGGCATCGGGTTCGGGGTCGCCGCCCGGCTCATTGCCGAGGGCGCTTCGGTGGCCCTGTGGGACCGCGATCAGGCGGCGCTCGACCGCGCCGTCGCCGAACTGGGGTCCTGCAGTTCCGCAGTCCAGGTCGATATCACGTCCTGGGACGCGGTCGCGGCCGCGGCGAAGTCCACGGTGGAGAGCCTTGGCGGCATCGACGTGCTGGTCGCCAGCGCCGGGATTACCGGACCGAACACGACGTTGTGGGAATATCCGGTCGAGGCGTGGCATCAGGTGATCGACGTCAACCTGAACGGGCTGTTCCACTGCAACCGCGCGGTGGTCCCCCACATGCTCGAAGGTGGCTACGGCCGCATCGTCAATCTGGCTTCCGTCGCCGGCAAGGAAGGCAACCCGAACGCTTCCGCCTACAGCACGTCGAAGGCGGCGGTGATCGGGCTGACCAAGTCGTTGGGCAAGGAGTTGGCGAAGAAGAACATCACCGTCAACGCCGTCACCCCGGCGGCGGTCAAGACGGCGATCTTCGACCAGATGACCCAGGAACACATCGACTTCATGCTGTCGAAGATCCCGATGGGCCGCTTCGGCAAGGTCGAGGAGATCACGTCGCTGATCTGCTGGCTGGCGAGCGAGGAATGCTCGTTCACCACGGGCAGCGTGTTCGACGCCTCGGGCGGACGGGCGACTTACTGAGGTCGGCGTGCTTCCGGTGAAAGTGAGCGGCGGGGTTCCAGAACTCCGCCGTTTGCATATTCGACCCTGGCTGAACGTTTTCGTTAACCTGCGAATGGCGGTGGTCGGAGCGCATGGGGCCAGTAACCCGAACCGCTTCACAAGCAGCACGGAGCGATTCGCGACGGAAATGACTTCATGGTCCGGCACGTCGATCAGGCAAGCACGAGCCAGGGCTAGGCATACCGCCTCAACCTTCGGCTCATCGAAGGCATCTCCCCAGGCAGGAAACTTGGCGATCAGCCCAACCCCATCCCTATGGATGCGCGCCTTCGGGCGAGCGCCGCCGATATCGGCGCTTGAGTGAAACAACAGGCGGAAATGGGGTCGTTCCGCTCGCCCTTCCTCTACCGCGTCGGCGGCCTCGACCAACGCCTGGAGTGTCTCGACGCCATCCGGCATATCCATCAGCGGCGCTTCCGGTTCCCATCGGAGTGGTCCGTCTTCAGGCGATGGGCCAAATCCAAGATCTCCAGTCCTGTCATCGCCGGACGCCGCCAAAAACTCGCCCATTCCGAAGAACGAGTTCGGAAAGGCGGCTGAGAGAATTCCCTTTCCCCAACCATCGGGACCGGCATCGAAAAAGGCGATCGGAACCTCATAAGGATCGCTGCGAACCGCCCTTGGGCGTTTTGGCAATCCCGCCGGGACAATGGCGTGACCGTCGGGGTCTTTCAGCCAAGTACCCGCATAGCGGAAGAAAGAGCGGCGGACGCGTCCAGTACCCTCGAAGACGAGTTCGCCGACGGCCTTTGGCTTAGTGCTACCAAGATGAAAAACAACAAGCCGGTCAATACGATTGCTAGAAGTCCGCCACACCACTTACGCCACCCGCTCGTTTGCGTCCACGCCCCGCTTCGAGATCCTCGCCTATCGGGTCATTTTCAAGGATGGCAGAAAGCCGCTCCGGATAGCCGAAGACAGTCATTAT
>NZ_JCACHA010000110.1:0-3871 GCF_059503625.1 Skermanella sp. | reverse complement strand
CGCCGGAGCGCATGAGCGCCTGTCGCCCTCGCTCCGCCGTTTCGCCGAGTTCTACGACCTGTCGATCAAGCTGGTGCCCTGCCCGCAGGCGCACGACATCTATCAGGCGATGGATGCCGGGGTGCGCCACGCCTCCTCCGACATGCTGCTTCTGCTGTCGCCTTCGGTGCTGCCGACCTCGACCGGCTGGCTGTCGGATCTGGAATGGGCCTACAAGACCAGCGGCAGGACCGGCATGGTCAGCCCCACCCTGCTGTACGAGGATTTCTCGATCCGCTTCGCCGGCATCCAGCAGATCAGCGCGCAGTCCGCCGTTTCGCAGTACGCCGGCTATTCCCGCGACTGGCTGAAGGGCCGGGAACTCACCACCGTCCAGGCGGCCTCGACCGACTGTGCCCTGATCCCGCGCGCCGCCTTCCTCGGCGCCGGTGGCTTCAGCGCCGATTTCGTCGGCACCGACTTCAAGAGCGTCGATTTCTGCCTGAAGCTGCGCGCCGCCGGCCATGTCTGCCTGTGGCTGCCGACCGTCCAGCTGATCGCCCTGGACGAGCAGCCCCGCGAGCAGGCCCAGGAATACTGGCTACAGACCGGCGGGCTCGTGGACCGCTGGGGCTTCGAGCGGAAATGGCCGCGTCTCCACACCACCCAACCGCTCGGGAGCATCGACCGATGACCGGCATGGAAATCGCCAAGCGGGACAAGCGCGTCCTGATCGTCAGCCACGGACACCCGACCTTCTCGCTGGGCGGCGGCGAGGTGGCGTCCTACAACCTGTTCAACGGCATCCATGATCTGCCCGGCTGGGAGAGCTTCTATCTCGCCCGCGTCGGTCCCCCGGTCAACCGCCATAAGGACAGCGCGCTGATGAGCCTTCGCCAGAAGGAGCGCGAGATCCTCTACTACGCCAACGACTACGACCATTTCCGCTGCTCCAACCGCAATCTGGCGGGCTTGCAGCAGGACTTCGTCCGCTACGTCGTGGACCTGCAACCCGACGTGATCAACTTCCACCATTACATCGGTCTGGGCGTGGAGACGATCTACGCCCTGAAGCAGGCGCTGCCGCGCGTGCCTGTTGTCATCACCTTCCACGAATACCTGTCGATCTGCCACCACCACGGCCAGATGGTCAAGACCAGCCGCAACACGCTCTGCTACCGGTCGTCGCCGGCCGAATGCACCAACTGCTTCCCCCACATCCCGGAAAGCCAGTTCTTCAAGCGCGAAGCCTTCCTCAAGACCTTCTTCGAGATGGCCGACTTCTACATCAGCCCGAGCGAGTTCCTGATCGACCGCTACGTCGATTGGGGCCTGCCGCGCGAGAAGTTCCGCATGATCGAGAACGGCCTGACGGTGGAGGAGATCGTGCCGCCCCGTCCGCTGCCCAAGGGCGGCCGGCGCAACCGCTTCGGCTTCTTCGGCCAAGTCAGCGAGTTCAAGGGCCTGCACGTGCTGGTCGAGGCCGTCTCCCGCGTGTCCGACAAGGACTGGGGCGACGACAGCGCGCTGATGATCTTCGGCGGCAACCTGGAAAAGCAGCCCGAAGCGTTCCAGAAGAAATTCAACGAATTGACGGAGAAGGCCGGCAACCGCGTCCGCTTCTACGGCAGCTACCGCTCGGCGGAACTGCCCAGCCTGATGAAGGACGTGGACTGGCTGATCATTCCGTCGATCTGGTGGGAGAACTCGCCGGTCGTGATCCAGGAAGCCTTCCTGCACGGCCGGCCGATCATCGCCAGCAATATCGGCGGCATGGCCGAGAAGGTCACCCACAACGTGGACGGCATCCATTTCCGCAATGCCAGCGTGGAAGACCTGATCGATCGCCTGACCGACGTCCTGCGCACCCCCGACCTGTGGGACCGCCTGCGGGCACGCATCAAGCGGCCGATCGACCGCCAGGAATGCGCCCGCCGCCATACCGAAATCTTCAACGCCCTGCTCGCCGGAGCCTCCGTCCAGGGCACTCCTTCACCGGCAACTACGGCACCCGCTACGGCGGGTCAGGGCACTCAAGTCCTCGACCGCGCCGTCGCCCAGCCGCTCTGACCTCAACCGAAACCGACGCTATCACACCCCAGGGAGATTCCTTTGGCTAAAATCCTCGTCATGATCCCGTCGGGCGAAGTCTATAATCATGACTGCGTCCGCTGGTACGAATACCAGCAGGTCCAGAAGCACATCGACCACTACCACAACATCGGCGACGCCTTCGTCTTCGATTCCTCGCTGAAGCTCCTGAACTACGACAAGCTCGACGTACTGACGATCCGCAACGTCAAGCCGGGCGACGTCGAGCGCTACAACGCCGAATACGACTACGTCTTCCTGCGCGGCTCCAACTACATCCACAGCCACATGGAATGGGAGAACGCCGAGCAGGTCCTGCCCAAGCTGAAGATTCCGATCCTCGCCTTCGGCGTCGGCGCCCAGGCCCCCAAGGAAGGCAAGCTTCAGCTTTCCGAGCAGAGCAAGCGGATCTGGAGCATCATCGCCGACAAGTCGGCCTCGCTCGGCGTGCGCGGCACCTATACCGCCGAAGTGCTGTGGGACCTCGGCATCAAGAACGTCCGGATCGTCGGCTGCCCGACCGCCTTCCGCAACAACGACCCGGATCTGCGCATCGACCTGCCGCCGCTCGACCAGATCAAGAACGTCGGCTTCACGATGCGCCGCGAGGTTTCGGCCGCCTATGCGCAGGACATCGAGACCTACCTGACGCGCCACCGCGACGTGGTCAAGGAGATGGCCCGCCGGTTCGACATCGTCATGATGATGCAGGGCGAGGTCGAGGAGAAGAAGCTGCTTTGGGGCACTGACGAGCAGAAGGCCCACGCCCTGGCCGAGCTGAAGAACAATGGCTGGATCGGCAAGTGGTTCCTCGATGAGGAGATGGAGGAGCTTTACAAGACCCGCCTGTGGTACTCGGACGTCGTGTCCGACTATGAGGACCTCGTGCGCTCCAAGGACCTCGTGCTGGGCTACCGTCTGCACGGCAACCTGATGGCTCTCGCCAACCGGACGCCGTCGATCTACTTCAGCTACGACAGCCGGACGGTCGAGTTCGCCGAGACCTTCGCGATCCCCTGCTACGACGTGTTCTCGCAGAAGCCGTTCGTTCTGGAGGATTATTGGGATCAGGCGCGGTTCGAGCGTTTCAACCGCACCTACTATCAGCGTTTCCGCGACATGCGCGCCTTCCTGGACGAAAACTTCATCGACCACAAGATGCACCACGGCATCGCCAAGCCGCGCCGCCTCCAGGTCGCGTAAAGCCTGAAGCCTACTCGCCGGCGCCGGGATCGTGTTCCCGGCGCCGGCTATTCGTTGCCCGCACCGGAAAAGAACGCCCATGTCCGCAGCGCTCCAAACCCTCGCCCCGCAGCCGGCCGACATCGACGGCCGGATCGACGCCATAACGGGCGGCCGGCTCTATGGCTGGGCCTGGGACCGGGTCCGCCCGTCCGACCACCTGGAAGTCGAGATCCGCGTCGGCGACAGGCTGGTCGCCACCGCTTTCGCCAACCAGCCGCGCGACGACCTGAAGGCCAACGGAGTCGGCGACGGCTGCCACGCCTTCGAACTGGCGGTCGATCTCGCCCCCGGCGAAACGCCGGTCGCCATCGCCCGTTCGCCGGTCACCGGCGACGTCATGCCGCTGCGCCTGCCGTCCGACGTCGAGACGGTCACCGAAAGCGTCCTCGGCCCCACTTTGCTCCGCATGTCGGCCCTGATGGACGCCACCCAGCGCAACCAGCAGACGGTTCTGCGCGGCCTGCGCGAGTTGATGAAGCAGGGTCAGGCCGCCCCCAACGCCGACAAGCGCCTGGAGGAACTGGCGGCATCCCAGGAGGAGCTGAGAACCCAGGTC
>NZ_JCACHA010000109.1:0-3872 GCF_059503625.1 Skermanella sp. | reverse complement strand
ACTTCCTCAAAGGGGCAGGCTCGGCTGCCGGCCTCGTCGTGGCCCTGCAATTCATGCCCGCCGGCAAGGCATTGGCGGCGGTCGGCTATGCCACCGGCGCCGGTGAAATGCCGCACGGCACCGTCAACGACCCCCATGTCTTCATCACCATCGATCCTTCGGGCGCCGTCACCATCGTCACCCACCGCTCGGAGATGGGGACGGGCATTCGCACCAGCCTGCCCATGGTGATCGCCGACGAAATGGAAGCCGACTGGTCGCGGGTCAAGCTGGTCCAGGCCCCCGCCGACGAACCGCGCTACGGCAACCAGGACACCGACGGCTCGCGCAGCATGCGGCACTTCCTTCAGCCGATGCGCCAGTGCGGCGCCGCGATGCGGCAGATGCTGGAGCAGGCCGCCGCCAAGCAGTGGAACGTCCCGGCCGGCGAGGTCCGTGCCCTGAACCACGAGGTCGTCCATCAGGCTTCCGGCCGCAAGCTTGGCTACGGCGACCTCGCGACGGTGGCCAGGGACATCCCCGTGCCGCCGGTCGAGCAGCTAAACCTGAAGAAGGACGCCGACTTCCGCTACATGGGGAAGGGAAACGTCCAGATCTTCGACCTGCACGACATCACGACAGGCAAGGCGCAGTACGGTCAGGACATCGCGCGGCCGGGCATGAAGTTCGCGGTGATCGCAAGGCCGCCGGTGGTCGGCGGCCGGGTGAAGTCGTTCGACCCGGCGGAAACGCTGAAAGTACCCGGCGTCGAACGGATCGTCGAGATCCCGACCCAGCCCGACCGGACCAAGTACACGCCGCTGGGCGGCATCGCCGTCATCGCCACCAACACCCACGCCGCGATCAAGGGACGCGAAGCCCTCAGGATCGAGTGGGAGGACGGACCCAACGCCTCCTACGACAGCAAGGCGTATAAGGCGCAGATGGAGAAAGCGGGCCGCAACGCCGCCAAGATCGTCCGCAACGAGGGAGATCCGGAAAAGGCTTTCGCAAGCGCGACCCGGAAGATCTCGGCGGAATACTATGTCCCGCACCTCGCCTGCGCCCCCATGGAGCCGATGGTCGCGACCGCCGTGGTGGCGGACGGCCAGTGCGAGGTCTGGGCGCCGTTGCAGTATCCGTACGGTGCCCGCGAGGACATCGCCAAGATGCTTGGCCTGCCGATCGAGAAGGTCACCGTCCACGTGACGCTGCTGGGCGGCGGTTTCGGACGCAAGTCGCAGTCCGACTACGCCCAGGAGGCCGTGATCGTGTCCAAGGCGCTGGGCGGAACGCCCGTCAAGGTGACATGGACCCGCGAGGACGACATCCGGCACAGCTTCTATCATACCGTCTGCTTCAACCGCCTGGAAGCCGCCCTCGACAAGGACGGCAAGGTGACGGGCTGGCTTCACCGCACGGTGGCGCCCAGCCTTATGTCGACCTTCATGCCCGACC
Organism: Skermanella sp.; assembly: GCF_059503625.1. Classification (NCBI taxonomy): domain Bacteria; kingdom Pseudomonadati; phylum Pseudomonadota; class Alphaproteobacteria; order Rhodospirillales; family Azospirillaceae; genus Skermanella; species Skermanella sp. Next base: position 2,435 of record NZ_JCACHA010000109.1, on the reverse strand, counting down.
CGAAGCACGAGCATTCGCTCGAACTCGCCATGGGCGTGGTCGACATGCCCTTCGCGATCCCGAACATCCGGTGCGAGAACGGCGAGGCGGCGGCGCATACCCGGATCGGGTGGTTCCGGTCCGTCTCCAACATCCCGCACGCCTTCGCGATCCAGTCCTTCGTAGCCGAGATCGCGCATGAACTAGGGCGGGACCCGAAGGACTACCTGCTGGAACTGATCGGTCCGGCCCAGAAGATCGACATCTCCAAGGCTGGCGTCGTGGACGCCTTCTGGAACTATGGAGACCCCTACGAGACGTATCCGATCGACACGGGGCGGCTTTCCAACGTCCTCAACGTCGCGGCGGAAAAGATCGAGTGGGGCCGCAAGCTGCCCAAGGGGCACGGCCTGGGCATCGCCGTCCACCGGAGTTTCCTGACCTATGTGGCGACCGCGATCGAAGTCGCCGTCGACGATCAGGGCAACCTGACGATCCCCCGCGTCGACACCGCGATCGACTGCGGCTTCGCGGTCAACCCGGAACGCATCCGGTCGCAGATGGAGGGAGCCGCCGTGATGGGCATGAGTTCCACCATGTTCAGCGAGATCACCTTCGAGAAAGGACGAGCGGTACAGGGCAATTACGACACCTTCGAAGTGGCGCACATGGATACGGCGCCGCTGAACGTCCGGACCCACATCGTCCCGCACGGCTACGACGTGCCGGCCAGCGGCGTGGGCGAACCTGGCGTGCCGCCCTTCGCCCCGGCGCTCTGCAACGCGATCTTCGCGGCGACCGGCAAGCGGATCCGGACCCTGCCGATCGGCCGTCAGGACTTGCGGCCGGCGTAAAGCCTGCCCAGCGGCAATCCAGGCATCTCCAGCAAACCGATGCCCGCCGTCCGGCGGGCATCGGACATGGCCTCATAGCTTCGCCCCATAACAAGGAACGATCATGTCTAACCGTCCGGGCTTGCTTCCCTCCGCCGTCGCATTGGCTCTGGCGATCGGCGCCGGAACGGCGGCCGCGCAGACCCAACCCACCACGATGGCCGACAAGGATGCGCAGCCGATCAGGGTGCAGGGCGAGATCGCCGGCATCGAAGCCGGCCGCATCACCGTCAAGACCAGCAAGGGCGAGACCCGCCTGATGCTCGCACCGAATGCGAAGATCCTCAGCCTTGCTCCGTCGAATGCCGAGGCCGTCGCATCCGAAGCCTTCATCGGCGCCGCCGGAGCATCGGAGAAGGAGGAAACGATCAAGGCGGCGGTGGTCGTGATATATCCCAAGAGCCCATCGGGCGGGAACGAGAGCGAGGATTACCTGACCTGGGACCTGAAGCCCGACAGCAAGATGCGGAACGGCACGGTGAGGAGCATCGACAACGGACCCGACGGGCGGATCGTCGGGCTGTCCTATCCGCAGGGAGGCTCCACCGTCGTCATTCCCCCCGGCGCCGCCGTCATGGCCGCGACCCCGGCCGACCAGAAGATGCTGAAGAAGGGCGCGCACATCTTCGTACCCTCGGCGGAGAAAGCCGATGACGGTTCCCTGACCGCCGACATGGTGGCGGTCGGCGCCGACGGGTTCGAACCGCCGCTTTGAGACGGCTAGCCGGACCCTTTGAGGCGGCAGGCCGAACCGGGCGGCAAGGGCCGCTCAGTCCGGCGGACGGCCATGATAGGCATTCTCGATCAGCCTCCGGATGTCGGAACGGTCGAAGCTGCGCGGGTTCCAGTACGGGTTGGCGACCGCAAGGTCCGCCGCCCGGTCGATCCCGCTCTCCGGCATGCCGATGTCCTTGAGCGCCATCGGCGCTCCGATGGAGGCGGCATAGCCATGCAGCCCCTGCCCGGCCCGCTCCGTGCCGAGCGCCAGCGCCAGGGGCTTGAGCAGGTCCGGCACTGCCGCCTCGTTGAAGGCGACCGCGTGGGGCAGGATCACGGCATGGGTTTCGGCATGGGGCAGATCGAAGGTGCCGCCGAGAACGTGGCAGAGCTTATGATGAAGCGCCATGCCGACCGACCCCAGCACCGTCCCGCATAGCCAGGCGCCGTAGAGCGCGCCGGAGCGCCCTTCCGGATCGGCGGGCTCGTCGCGCAGCACGGGGAGGGCCGCGATCAGGGTGCGCAGGCCTTCCGCCGCCATCAGCGACGAGATCGGATTGCGGTCGCGGGCATACAGCGCCTCGGCGGCATGGGCCATGGCGTTGAGCGCGCTCGTCACGGTCAGGCCGGCGGGGAGGCCGTAGGTCAACTCGGGATCGTAGATCACGACTTCCGGCAGGATCCTGGCGTCGGACACCGTGGTCTTCCGCCCGCCTTCCGTCTGCCCCAGGATCGGCGTGACCTCCGACCCCGCATAAGTCGTCGGGATCGCGATCTGCGGCAAGTCCGTGCGGTAGGCCAGCGCCTTGCCCAGTCCGGTCGTAGACCCGCCCCCGAAGGCGACGG
>NZ_JCACHA010000108.1:560-3874 GCF_059503625.1 Skermanella sp. | reverse complement strand
ATCGGCGAGGCCATCTCGCTCGGGCTGAAGGAAGCCGGCTACAAGGTCGCCGCCGTCTATGCAGGCAACGACGAGAAGGCGAGGGAGTTCTCCGAGCGGACCGGCATCGCGGTCTTCAAGTGGGACGTCAGCAGCTTCGACGCCTGCAAGGAAGGTCTGGCGAAGGTCGAGGCGGAACTGGGTCCGGTCGAGATCGTCGTCAACAACGCCGGCATCACCCGCGACGGCGTGCTGCACCGGATGACCTTCGAGCAGTGGAACGACGTCATCGCGACCAACTTGACATCCTGCTTCAACATGTGCCGCAACGTGATCGACGGCATGCGGGAGCGCGGCTTCGGCCGGATCGTCAACATCGGCTCGATCAACGGTCAGGCCGGGCAGTACGGTCAGGTCAACTACGCGGCGGCCAAGTCCGGCATCCACGGCTTCACCAAGGCTCTCGCCCAGGAGGGGGCGGCCAAGGGGATCACCGTCAACGCGATAGCACCCGGCTACATCGACACCGACATGGTCCGCGCCGTGCCGCCGAACGTGTTGGAGAAGATCGTCGCCAAGGTGCCGGTCGGCCGTCTCGGCAAGGCATCGGAGATCGCGCGCGGCGTGCTGTTCCTGGTCGCCGACGAGGGCGGCTTCGTCACCGGCTCGACCCTGTCGATCAACGGCGGCCAGCACATGTACTGATCGGTTTTCTCTGAACCACGGCCCGAAGCGCCCCGCTTGGCGCTTCGGGCCGATACGATAACAGTCCGTCGATTCAAGGCGGGACCGATAATGGAGGGTATTTGATGGGCATCGAAAAGATGGCGGAACAGCGCGTCCGGGAAGAGCGGGAGCCCGTCGGCGAACCGCCCAGGCCGGATACGGCCCTGGCCGTCTGGATGTCCTGGATGGAGTCCAGCTTCGGCCAAGCCCAGAACTGGATGAGCAGCGCCGAGCCCTGGTGGAAGGTGACGCCGGACCGGATGGCCGGCAACATGCTGTCGGCGGGAAGCAAGCAGCTCAACGATATGCTCGCCCGCGACCCGCTGCTGCGCTCGATCGACCAGATGTGGAACGCCAACCCGTTCCGCGAGATCGTGCCGGTCGACTGGGCGGAGATCGCCCGCGCGCTGCGCACCGTCTGGATGCTGTCGCTGGCCAAGCCGGGCGAGAGCATGCAGTCGGCGGCGGAACTCAATACCAAGATGTGGCAGTCGGCGATCGACAACTGGAACGAGGCGGGACAGCGCTGGCTGAGCTTCGCAGGCCAGCAGCCGGCTGATGGAGCCAAGACGAAGGGCGGCGACAAGCGGTTCGCCGCACCGGAATGGCACTCCAACCCGGTCTACCGGACCCTGAAGGAAATGTACCTGATGGCGTCCGACTGGCTGATAAAGCACGGCAAGGATGTCGAGGGACTGGACGATGCGGAGCGCCAGCGCCTGAACTTCCACCTTCAGCAGTTCGTCGATGCGATGAGCCCGACGCTGCTTCTGGTATCGAACCCCGCTGCCTTGCGGAAGGCGCTGGAGACGGGCGGAGCCAGCCTTGCCGCCGGAGCGCAGAACCTTCTGAGCGACCTGAAGGAAGGCCGCCTGTCGATGGTCGATACCACGACCTTCGCGCCGGGCCGCAACATGGCGATGACCCCCGGCAAGGTGGTGTTCCGCAATCGCCTGATCGAGCTGATCCAGTACGAGCCGACGACCAAGACGGTCCACGCCGTGCCGATCATGATCATGCCGCCGTGGATCAACAAGTTCTACATCCTGGATCTTCAGCCCAAGAACAGCATGGTGAAGTATCTGGTAGACCAGGGCTTCACGGTCTTCATGGTGTCGTGGAAGAACCCCGACGCCTCGATGGACGAGATCACGTTCGAAGACTACATGGACCTAGGACCGCTGGCGGCATCGGACGCGATCCGGGACATCACGGGCAGCGCCACCGTCAACCCCATGGGCTACTGCATCGGCGGGACGCTGCTGATCTCGACGCTGGCGTGGCTGGCGACGCAGGGGGACAAGCGGTTCAACTCGGCCACGTTCATGGTGTCGATGCAGGACTTCTCGAAAGTCGGCGACACCGGCATCTTCATGGGCGAGGACAAGATCGACTTCATCGAGCAGCAGATGCTGGAGCGCGGCTACCTGGACAGCCGAGAGATGTCCAACATGTTCAACCTGCTGCGCTCCAACGACCTGATCTGGGCCAACGTCGTCAACAACTACCTGATGGGCGAGAAGCCGCCCGCCTTCGACCTGCTGTACTGGAACAGCGACGGCACCCGCATGTGCAGGGCGGCCCATAGCTGGTACCTGCGCAACACCTATGTCGAGAACAACTTGATGGTGCCGGGCAAGGTGACGCTGAAGGGCGCTCCGATCGACCTCGGCAACGTCACCATGGACGTCTATGCCGTGGGGGCGGAAAAGGACCATATCGTGCCGTGGGAAGCGGCGTGGCGGATCAACCAGCTCGTCAAGGGCGACGTGCGCTACGTGCTGGCGTCGAGCGGCCACATCGCGGGCATCATCAACCCGCCGGGCGGACGGGGAACTTACTGGATCAACGAGTCCGGCAAGTCCGCCGCCACGCCGCAGGAGTGGCGCGAAGGCGCCACCGCGCATGAGGGAAGCTGGTGGAAGGACTGGACCGCTTGGCTGGGCAAGCATTCCGGCCGCAAGGGCAAGCCGCGGGGAATGGGCAGCGAAAACTACCCGATCGTCGAAGACGCGCCGGGAAGCTACGTACTGGAGAAGTGACTCCGTGAAGCCCCGGTCTCCCGTAACAGGGAGACCGGGATCGCTTTCGGCGTTACGAACCGCCGCTGCCGGCGGTGGTCGACGAGGTGGTGTTGGTCTGCGCCGTCTGGGTGGTCGTGGAACCGGAGGAACTGGACGCGCTGGCGCTCTGGGACCACGAGCATCCGCCTTCGCCGGCAAAAGCCGGGGCAGCGGCGGAAACGGCAAAAGCGAGGGCCGTCGCAGCAATTACTGTACGCATCTTGGGCACTCCATCGCTGTAAAGTTACCCTGAACTAGCTGAGGCGGATCACGCGCAAGTCAACCGTTCAATCAGCCGCCTGGGCGGTTTTCGGCTGGGCCGCAAAATTGTCATTAACCCAGCCGTCGATATGGCAGGCGACGGATTCCCAGCCCGGCTGAAGCATCATCGAATGGCCCATGTCCGGAAAGAACGTGGCATCGGTGCGGAAAGCCCATGCCGTGGCGTGGACCTGATCGGGCGGGAACAGCAAGTCCTTTTCGGCGCCGAGCACCAGGACGGGCAATTTCCGCTTCGGCAGAGGGGGAAACGGGATCCAGCCGCCG
>NZ_JCACHA010000108.1:0-550 GCF_059503625.1 Skermanella sp. | reverse complement strand
ATCCATCAGCACGCGGCGGGACTCCTCCTGGACGCGGTCTTCGTAGCGGGCAGCCTCGTCGCGCGGCATGGAGTCCGAGAACATGGCGCGGTACAGCGCCTCGAAGCCCATCGCTTCCGTCCCGAACATCATCATCTTCGACATCTGCTGGAACACGTAGGGGTCGCGCCACGCCAGCCCCATGGTGGAGGCCAGGAGACCATGAGGCGGGGCCGACGCCATCAGGACACCGCCGGGCAGATGGTGGCCGTTCACCAGCGCCCGCTGAACGACCATGCCGCCCATCGAGTGGCCTACCAGCACCGGCGGAGCGGAGCACCGCTCGGCGGCCTTGAGGACGTCGTCGACGTAATCGTCGATGCCGTAGTTGTGAAGGCTGCGGCGTCCCCCGCTCCGTCCATGGCCGCGAAGCGAGACCGCATGAACTTCGTAGCCGCGCGCGGCGAACCACGGCAGGAACTTTTCGGCGCATTATGCGGCGCCTGGATCTGGGCCGTAAAGTTCCTGCCGTGGTGTGCGCGGCGGGGGGCACGCCGGGGCTTTGTAGAAG
>NZ_JCACHA010000107.1:0-3878 GCF_059503625.1 Skermanella sp. | reverse complement strand
CCGCGGCACAGCCCGCCAGGAGCACCGCTCCTACACCACGTCCAGGGACACGACCTCGTACGCGGCCCAGTTGGTCACATGGCGCCGAGCGGCGTTCAGCTTGAACGGCATGAGGGATGGTCCTGCAGGGTGAAGGAGCCTTGCCCCGTTCTCACCCTACCCGAAGCCAGCCAGGCCGGCGATCGGTGCAACAAGGCCGCTTACCAGCTGGACCGTATAGATAGCGGCGATTTGGGAGAACCACGCCGGCGCCCCTACGTTATCGGGCCGAATCTGTTCAGCAAATTGGCGATGCATGCCGCAACCGAGTGAGGAATGACGATGAATTCAGATCGCAGCAGCGGAGCCGCACATTACGTGGTGGGAAGAACCAAAACAGCGGCGGGCGATCTGACCGGGGACGCAAAGCTTCAAGTTGAAGGACGAGTCGACGAGACTGCCACGACTCTTCGGAACGCCACCGGCGGAGCGAAGGACGCAGCCCGAGAGGCCGCGGCTGACCCGCAGTCCGAAGTCGAGCAACTCCGCGCGGAGGTGGAGCGACTTTCTAGAGAGCCCGCCACACCCAGATTGGATGCGGCGGCCAGGACGGCTGACCGCTACGGCCAGCAGCTTGACAGATACTTGGATGTCATTCGAGAGCGTCCCTTAACCGCGGTTGGGGTGGCGGCGCTCACAGGCTTCCTGCTTGAACGAGTCATCGGCGGCAACAGGCACGTGTACCGAAGCTGACAATCAGCAGAGTAACCTCGACTCAACCAAGGCGCGGCAGGAGCAAAAGATCGACGCCGCGGTGGCGCTCATCATTGCGGTCGGTCGCGTGATGACCGAGCCGGAGCAGTTCAACAGCATCTTTGAGTGGGCAGAGTTGTGACCGGCGTGACAGGACGGGCCGAGGCCAGCGGTGGCCATGAGCACCGATTGGCCGACATTCGCAGCAGTCGCCCACTCTGTTCAACACCTATCGACGACCGTGATCGGTGATGAACAGGGCCGAGCCATCGTGTTGCGTGGGTCGGCGGCTTAGACGCACTGAGCCATATCTGCGCTGGGGGTCATGCGATGCGAATGTACTCCGGCCGCCCGAGCTCGAGCATGCGGTTCAGTACACTCGCGGCGATGGCCACCTCGATTGCCTGACGCCGTCGGTTTGCGAACGTAACCCATCGCCGATGAAGCGCTGCCAGCGCGAGATGTCGGACTCCACCAAGGCGCGCCAGCCGTACCCCGAGGCCCGCTGCCAACCCGTACGGCCGCACTCGGCGATACATCGCAGATGCGCATCGCACAGCGTCGGTATGGTCTCGGCCGCGTCGCTTGGCACCGCATCCGCGCAAGGTGGGACACTGGCGGTGATCTCGTCAGTGTCGACGTCGGTGGCGAGGTGGAGCACCTTCCAAGCCCGGCGCCGCTTGGCGCCTCGCTTTTTGTCCAGCCAGCCACCGGGACCGCACAGCCGCAGCGCGGTACTGTCCACCAGCAGATGCGCTAGCTCACCTCCGCTGCGCGATTGCATAATCTTAAGGTTGAACGGTCCGGCGCTGCGAGGTTGAGACCGAGCAACTGCACAATGGGGCTAATCAAGCCCTCGGTCTGGCGCAACGCCAGGCGGAACACGGCACGCAGCGTCAGGGCAGTTGCGATCACAAGGTCCGAGTGCTTCGCCTGGCCACTCCGCCCCAGGCCCGCCTCGGCTCGCCAACCCTCGACCGCCTCGGCCGTGAACCACACGGTGAGACTGCTGCCGACACGTAGGCCGGCATCGTATTCAACCCGGTTGGTCATCCTACGCCGCTGCTTGGGGATGTGGTGCGGGCGATCAGCATTGGACTTGAACGGCACGGCAGGCGTCCCTCATTGCTCGAGAGCTCGCCTCTGTGCCAGCCTACTCGACCGCGCCCAAGTGGGCGACCCACGCAACAAGATGCAGCGGCTTCGTAACTCCTCGCCAAGCTGCGAATCCGTGTGATGGCACGGGCCTTTCCCATAGGGAAAGAGTAACGGAACGGACTGGACCGGCAGGTTCGCATCGATGGTCTGAAGGGAGCTATCTCTCACACCTGATCTGGCGCGAGCGCTTACGGATACATTCCATATACGAGATTAGGGAGATTGTCCATGAATTTGTACTTCTCTCCGCACAGTCCCTACGTACGCAAGGTGATGGCCTGCGCTGTCGCGCGCGGGATTGAAGCTCGGATCAAGCGGGTGATCTCCAAGCCGTTCGACCTGCCTGCCGATCTGCTGGCCGATAATCCTCTCTCGAAGGTACCGACGCTGGTCACCGACGACGGGCTCGCGCTGTTCGACAGCCCGGTCATCTGCGAGTACCTGGATGTCGTGGGCGACGCGCCGCCGCTGTTCCCGCAGTCAGGTCCCGATCGTTGGATGGCGCTCAAGTTCCAGGCACTTGCCGACGGCATCCTCGACGCGGCGGTTCGCCGCCTGCTGGAAGAGCGGTTGCCGCAAGATGAGGCGCGGAGTGCCTTCTCTGCACGGCAGAAGGCCGCCATCAAACGCGCACTGAACCTTCTGGACCGGGAAGCAGACGCATTGCAGGGGGCCTGGACCATCGGCAGCCTCGCGGTGGCCTGCTCGCTGGGCTACCTCGACTTCCGATACGGCCATGAGCCCTGGCGCGGAGACCGCCCAAGGTTGGCGGCGTGGTATGCCGGGGTGCGCGACGCGCCGCCCCTGTCGCGGACAGTGCCGACTGGCTAATGGGGCCGGCCCAGCGCCGCATTGGCGAGCTCGGCCGGTTGCCGCACCTGCGCCGAATAGGGGATTATATCGCAGTATATGGACCTAGACCGGCCTCATCGAAAGCCGATGCCGACATGCGCTCCGGAGGTGATCGGCACCGCGCTGGGATGTCGAGCGGCAAGCGGGGTACGGAGAGCCTCGCGCACGCACTCCCATTCCGTTGCAGTGAGTGCCGCCCTGAGCGGGAACTGCCGATAGAGCCGGCCCGCGTTGTCCGCTGCCCAGTTGGCTAAAGGCGCGGTCCAGACGCCGGAGATCGTGTGCACGGCGACCTCGCCTAGCCCCACCTCCTGCATGTCCTCAGCCACCGCGCCTGGATCCTTGAGCCGGCGCAGCCCAGGCGGGAAGGGTCGTGTCCCGGGTGATGGTGTAGCAGGCCGCCGCCGTAACGGTGGCGGCCATCGTGACGGTCCTGGCTAGGGTTGGGTTGCTGAGACCGACAACCCCTGGACCATGGACCAGCCACGATGACCGACGAGACGATGGCCCTTCGGGGCCTCTTGGAGAAGTCTGCCGACGCGTCCTTCCTACGCGAGATGATCGGCTTCGCTGCCGAGCGGCTGATGGAGCTGGAGGTGGGCGAGTTGACCGGCGCCGCGCATGGCGAGCGGAGCCCCGATCGCCTGGCGCAGCGCAACGGCTACCGGGAGCGGGACTGGCAGACCCGGGTCGGGACGGTCGAGCTCCGCATTCCGAAGCTCCGGCGCGGCTCCTACTTCCCCGCCTTTCTGGAGCCTCGCCGGACAGCGGAGAAGGCGCTGACCGCGGTGATCCAGGAGGCCTATGTCCAGGGCATCTCGACGCGCTCTGTAGACGACCTCGTGCGCGCCATGGGCATGGAGGGTGTCTCCAAGAGCCAGGTCAGCCGCCTCTGCGCCGAGATCGACGAGCGGGTGCGCGACTTCCTTGCCCGCCCCATCGAGGGCGACTGGCCCTACCTCTGGCTGGACGCCACCTACGTGAAGGTCCGCGAAGCCGGGCGCATAGTCTCTGTCGCGGTCACCATCGCGGTCGGCGTCCATGCCGATGGTCGGCGCGAGGTCCTCGGCATGGCGGTCGGCAGCTCGGAGGCGGAGCCGTTCTGGCTCGACTTCCTCCGCGGCCTCACTCGTCGC
>NZ_JCACHA010000106.1:0-3880 GCF_059503625.1 Skermanella sp. | reverse complement strand
CGGCGCGATCTTCGGCACCCCGGCGGAGATGGCTCCGGTGTGGTGGCTGGTCTGCTACGTGATCTTCGTCGGGCTGAACTACTGGGGCGTCGAACTCAGCTTCAAGTTCACGCTGGTCATCACCTTCATCGCCCTGGCAATCCTGATCGTCTTCTTCGTCGGCGCCATCAGCCATTTCGACTTCGCCGCCAATGCCCTCAACATCGAGCCTGGACCAGGCGGCAGTGCCTTCCTTCCCTTCGGCCTCGCCGGGATCACCGCAGCGCTCCCCTTCGCGATCTGGTTCTTCCTGGCGATCGAGCAGCTCCCGCTGGCCGCGGAGGAAGCGCACGATCCCAAGCGCGACATGCCGCGCGGGCTTCTGCTGGGCCTCCTCACGCTGATCGCCCTTGCCTTCCTGACGCTGTTCCTGTCGGCCGGCATCGCACCGGGAGCGAAGGAGGTCGGTAGCTCGACCGAACCGCTGTTCCTTGGTTTCCAGACGATCTTCGGCGACGGCATCGGCGTCAAGGTGCTCGCCATGATCGCGGCGGCGGGCCTGATCGCCAGCTTCCACGCGATCATCTACGCCTATGGCCGCAACATCTACAGCCTTGCCCGCGCCGGCTATTTCCCGAAATGGCTGTCGGTGACCCATGGCGAGCGGAAGACCCCGCACGTGGCCCTGTTCGCCGGAGCCACGCTTGGCTTCGTGGTGGCGCTGGCGATGCAGTATTCCGGCAGCAAGCTGGTCGGGGCGGCGCTGCTCAACATGGCCGTGTTCGGGGCGATGATCAGCTACATCATGCAGCTCATGTCGTTCATTCTGCTGCGCTCCAAGCTGCCGCACATCGAGCGCCCCTTCGTCAGTCCGCTGGGAGTTCCCGGTGCCGTCCTGGCGCTGGTCATCGCCATCGTGACGCTGATCTCGCTGTTCCTCAACCCGGAGTACCGGCCCGGCGTCTGGGGCTGCGCCATCTGGTTCCTGGTCGGCATCGCGTATTTCGGCCTCTATGGCCGTCATCATCTGGTGAAGTCGCCGGAAGAAGCCTTCGCCATCGGCCACCGCTCCAAGAGCGGAGCCACGGCGCCCGGCTTGGCCGATTAGCCCTGCTGGCCCGGCTGGATTGACGATGTCCGCGATCTACCTGAACAAGGGTCATCCCCGGTTCAGGTAGATCGCCTCAATGCTCGGATCGCTTCCCAGACTTCTCCTCATCGCCGTGATCCTGTCTGTCGCCGCTCCGGTGCGGGCCGACGAGGCAGCGGCCTGGGCGGCCCTGCGGGAGGGCGGCAAGATCCTCCTGATGCGTCACGCGACGACCAATCCGGGGGTCGGCGATCCGCCGGGCTTCCGCCTGGACGACTGTTCGACCCAGCGTGTCTTGTCCGGTGCGGGGCGCGATCAGGCGAAGTCCATCGGTGCCGCCTTGCGGCAGAACGGCATGAAGGCCGGCCGGATACTGACCAGCGCATGGTGCCGTTGCGTCGATACGGCGCAACTGATGGATCTCGGGCCGGTGGAAGTTTTCGAACCGTTGAACTCGTTCTTCGGGCAAAGCGCCGAAGCTGGGCGGCAAACCGAGTCGGTGAGGAAACTGATCGCGGACTGGAAAGGTCCGGGGACCCTCGTGCTGGTGACCCATCAGGTCAACGTGACAGCCCTGACCGACATCTTTCCGTCGTCAGGGGAAATGGTGATAATGGATCCGAACGGCCGATCCGTAGGACGTATCTCTGCCAATTTTCGTTGAGGGTATATACTAAAGGCTATGGGCCTAGTGCCTCTGTACAGGCTTGCCCATTCTTCAACGATCTGGCAGAAAAAAGGCCGCTTCGAAAGCGGCCTGAGTCTAGGGAGGAAACGCCCAACAAGGGCGATGCAGCAATCGCTTGCTGCAATGCAAAAATTAACGATTGCGCGGTTCGATGCAATACCGAACCGACGGATAGTCAGGCGAAATACCCAGTTTCTCGTTCCGATGTTGCATTGTTGCCACGCTGTTTGAGCGATGGTGACGATCAAGCCTACTGCCGTACCGCGGACAGAGACGATACCGGCGCCTGAAGACACCTTTCCGAACCGGTCCTGCCGGCCATCCCGACGGCGGAACGCCCCGGCGCTTTTGACTCGATCATCTGATCTCCTGAAACGCACGGCTAGATAGCCGGCGCGGCGACTCAGGGTGCGCGCTTGGGGGGAAAGCCGGATGGCGGGACTTCCCGTTCCTCGATCTCACCCGCCGCTTCCTGCCCGTCGCCGGACGGCTCCGGGACGCCACCCGGCGCATAGGGCGGCATGGCGTCGTCATTGGGATGGCGGGGCGAAACCGGACGCTCATCCGGTTTTCTGACATCCTTGTTCTGTTCTTCGGCCATTACCGGTCTCCTTGCTGGTTATGGAAGCAACAAGGGCGTACCGGTCAAAAGGTTCAGCCCGAATATGCGTGGATCAGGAAGCGCGTGGCGAAGAACATGGCGATACCGAGCAGCACGGAGATCATCAGCAGCATGGGCACGCTCAATCCGGCCCTGACCGGCGCAGGAGGCCCGGCCTCTTCGAAGATGACGGTTGCGACGGTGCGGTTCGATGCAGGATCGGTAAAGCTCTGCTCGACTTTCACTTTTTGAAATTTTCCGGTTCCCAGAGCGCCTTTCGCTTCCGTCAGCGCCTTGTCCAGGCCATCGCTGGTGCAGGCGACGCTCCATTTGTCGCGTTTGCGTACGGAAACCTGATACGTCAGCCGCCTTTTCGCCGGTGCGGGAATCGATGTCATGGACCAACCTCAATTTGTGCATTGATAGAATACAATGATAATCTTAATTATCCTTTCGGTTTGATCCCTATCCGCTGAGCTTTCTTCCATTGCGTCGTAGCGCCTGACATCGCGGTGCCTATGATGCCGCGACCCCGCGTGCGCTGGCCCAGTTCGAAACAAGCCGAGAGGACCGATGGCTGACGCTACCCTGATCGTCGGACGCAACAGCCTGCTTGCCAGGGCCTTCCGGGATCATGGCGGCGTGGCGGACTGCCGTTTCGTCGGGCATGACGAACTGGATCGGCCCGACCTGCTGAACGGCGTCGGGCGCATCGTCAATTTCGCCTTCCATCCGGATCTGCGGAACGGCCCGTACCGGGCGGATCTGGACATCGATCTGCGCCTGGGACGTGCGGCGGCGGAGCGTGGGCTGCGCTACGTCATGATCAGCACCCGCAAGGTCTATGCGCCCGATCATGCCTTCGGCGCGTCGGAGATGTCGCCGCTGGGGCCTGTCGATGCCTATGGCCGCAACAAGCTGACGATCGAGCGTCTGCTGTCCAACCTGCTGGGTGACAGGCTGACGGTCCTGCGGATCGGCAACGTCGTCGGTTACGACCGCCAATCGTCCCGCCCCAGTTTCATGAGCATGCTGCTCGGGCGCCTTGCCGAAGAGGGCAGGGTGGTCCTCGACGTCAGTCCATTCGTCCAGCGCGACTTCCTGCCGATAGAACAGGTCGCCGCCGCAATCAGGTCTGTCCTGAACCACGACTTCGCCGGCGTCTTCAACATCGGCTCGGGTGCTTCGGTCGAAGTGGGGCGTCTGGCGCTTTGGGTGATCGAAGGGTTCGGGCGCGGCGAGCTCGTCATTTCGTCTCCCCGAGTCCATGATGAATTCGTGCTCGACATTCGGAGGCTGCGGGCTGCTACCGACTGGTACTGGCCGGCCGGCGCCCTTCCGGAATACTGCCGGAGCCTCGGGCGGCGCCTGAACAAAGCCGAAACAGCAGGTGGTCACTGAATCCGCCATGCGGCGTGGCTTCTCGAAGACTCAAGCGATCGCCGACAGTGCCCTATGAAGAAGGTAATATGTGATCGTTTGGGCACACTGTGCGCTCAAAGGAGCGCATGCTTGTCGGCGT
>NZ_JCACHA010000105.1:0-3897 GCF_059503625.1 Skermanella sp. | reverse complement strand
CGGGCAGCACCAGCCACCAGCTTTCCAGCAGATGGGCCGCCAGCAGCACCCCGCAGACGGCGGCCAGACCCCGGCGGCTCCGCTTGATGCGCGGCCACAGCAGCGCCAGGAAGGGCAGGAACCCCTGGGCCAGGACGACCGCCAGGGCCGCCCAGCCCCAGCCGCCGTCCAGCCGCTTCAGGTACCAGGTGATCTCCGACGGCAGGTCGCCCTCCCACACGATCAGGAACTGCATGAAGGACAGGTAGGTCCACAAAAGGATCGCCGCGATCAGCAGGCTGCCGAGGTCCCGGCGCTGGTTGTCGCCGGCCGGCGACAGCGCGGTGGTAGTAAGCGTCGCCGCCGCCAGCGCGGCCAGCAGGGCGCCGCTGATCGCCACCATCCCGTAGATGCTCGACCCCCAGCCCGGTTCGATCGACATCAGCCAGTCGAACGAGGCGAAGGTGGCGGTGACGCCCATGACGATCAGCCCCGGCGCCGCCAACGACGTTCCGCGCCCGGCCGGCACCGCCAGCAGCGCCCAGGCGGCGAAGTAGAATGCCGCCCGCCCCAGGAAGAACGGCGTGTTCAGGTAGAAGGCGTTGGCAAGCTTCTCCGCCTCCTCCGGCCGCGCCCAGGGGTACAGCAGCGGCAGGCCCAGCAGGATCGGGACGAACGCCAGTGCGGCGGCGGGAAGCGTCGTCGCCAGCGCCTTCAGCGGCAGCTTGGCGGCATCGCCCCAGCGACCGCCCGTCAGGTCGTGGGCCAGCAGCAGCATCAGCGCCCCTACCGGAAAACCGATCCAGAAAGCCCAGCCGGCCAGCCAGCCGCGCAGCGCCGCCTCGGGCTCGACGCTCCATCCCAGCGCGCAGACGGCGCCGCCGGCCAGGGTCGCGGCCGATGAAGCGGCATAGGCGATACGGCTCCCCACCGTCATTCCAGGCTCTCCCGCACGCTCTCGGGCAGGCTTGCGACATCGGCGTCGCGGCTCTCCTGAAGGACGCGGATATAGGCGGCGATGGCCCAGCGGTCGGAGGGGGTGACCCGGTCGGCGTAGGAATACATGACGCCCCAGCCGTCGGTGACGACATCGTAGAAGTGCCGCGTCGGGGCCGAGCGCAGCCGCTCGATATGGAGCGACGGCGGCGCCGGGAAGCCGCGCTTGACGATCATGCCGTCGCCCTGCCCCTGAAAGCCGTGGCAGGGCGAGCAGTAGATCTCGTACCGCTCGTGCCCGCGCTCCAGCAGTGCGGCGCGCAGTGCCGGGATCGGCTGGGGAACGTCGTCGCGGGCGATGGTGTGCTCCGCCGGCTTCGGCGGCCAGATCTCCCGGCTATGCAGATCGCCGGCGGGTTGCCAAGTCTTGCTGCGCGGCTGTTCCGCCATATTGTCGCACCCGGCTGCCAGCAGAGCCAGCAGCAGCAGCAGCAGGGGGAAGCCGGCGTGCCGGGCCGTCATGCCGGCACCTCCGCGATCCGGAGGGGGTTGTGGACATCCAGCAGGCGGCGCAGGCGTTCGGGCTCGAATTGGGGATCGCTTGCATCGACGCAGATCAGGAAGCGGTCCTGGGATGCGCGCTCGAATCCCGGTGCTGCGAAGACCGGGTGGTACAGCAGCGGCAACCGGCAACCCCAAAGCAGGGCGACGGCGCCGGCCAGCACCATGCACAGGATCGACAGTTCGACCGTGGTGGTGCCGAAGGCCGGCCAGCTATTCAGCGGCCTGCCGCCGATGTTGAGCGGATACCCGATCACCGAGCCGTACCATTGCAGGAAGAAGCCGCCGGCTGCTCCCAGGACTCCCGCTACGAAGACGATAAGGGGAATGCGCGATGGCTGGCGTTCCAGGATCTGATCGGCGTCCTCGACCGGTTCGGGGCCATAGACCTCGATCCGGCGGAAGCCCGCCGCGCGCAGGCGCTGGAGGGCCGCCACCGCCTGTTCCTGCTCGTCGAACTCGGCGACGAGACCATACAGGGGGGCGGTATCGCTCACTGGCTCCCCCCGCGCTTCTGCTTGCCGGCCAATTCCCGCATCTCGAACATGGAAACCATCGGAATGAAGCGCAGCAGCAGGAAAAAGCCGGTCAGGAACAGGCCGACCGATCCGGCCAAGGTCGCCCAGTCCCAGAAGGTCGGGGTATAGATCGCCCAGCTCGATTCCGAATGGTTCCGGTGCAGGCTGGCGACCACGATCACGTAGCGCTCGATCCACATGCCGATCACGACGCACAGCGCTATCGCGAACAGCAGCGGCTGGTTCAGCCGCACCGCCCGGAACCAAAGCAGTTGCGGAACGATGCAGTTTAGGATTATCTTCGCCCAGTACCAGGGGGCATAGTGTCCGGTCAGGTTGGACAGGGCCGCCGTGATCTCGGCATGTTCGCCCCGGTAGAACGGCATGAAGATTTCCAGGCCGTAGCAGTAGCCGATCAGCAGGCTGGTGGTCAGCATCAGCCGGGCCAGTATGTCGATGTGACGGGGCGTGACGATGCCGTCGAGTTCCAGGGCGCGGCGCAGCGGGATCACCAGCATCAGCACCACCGCGAAGCCCGACAATACGGCGCCGAACACGAAATAGGGCGGGAACTGCGTCTCGTGCCAGCCCGGCGCCAAGCCGCCCGCGAAGTCCAGGCCGACGATGCTGTGGACCGAGATCACCAGCGGCGCCATCAGTCCGGCCAGGACAAGATATGCCGTGCGGTATTCCCGCCAGTGCAGCGACGATCCCTGCCAGCCCAGGGCCAGGATGCCGTAAAAGACCCGCTGCCGGCGACCGGTGGCGCGGTCGCGCAAGGTCGCCATGTCGGGGATCAGGCCGATGTACCAGAACAGGACGGAGGCCACGACGTAGACCAGGATCGCCACGAAGTCCCAGTGCAGCGGGCTGCGGAACTGTGGCCAGGTTCCCATCGTGTTCGGGTAGGGGAACAGCCAGTAGAAATACCACCAGCGCCCGAGATGGATGACCGGCATGATGCCGGCGCAGGCGACGCAGAAGACCGTCATGGACTCCGCGATCCGGTTGATGGCGCTGCGCCAGTCGGACCGGGTCAGGAAGAACAGGGCGGAAATGATCGTCCCGCCGCTCGCCATGCCGACCCACCAGACATAGTTGCCGATCGCGAAGCCCCAGGCGACCGGCCAGTTGATGCCCCAGATGCCGACGCCCCGGATGAACAGCCACGCCAGCGACACGGCGAACAGCAGCAGGAGCGACAGCGAGATGCCGAAGCCGATCCACCACCACAGCGGAGTCTTCCGCTCCAGCACGAGGTCGCTGACATGGTCGGTGACCGGCTTGGCCGTCATGGTCGCTCAAGCCTCCCCGATCTCGGGGTTGGGGTTGCGCAGGCGGGCCTGATAGGTGGTGCGCGGCCGGGTGTTGAGTTCGGTGAGCAGGCCGTAGTCGAGCGGGCTCGCCTTGCGGCGGTTGACGGCGCTGCCGGGATCGTTGAGGTCGCCGAAGACGATCGCCTCGGCCGGGCACGCCTGCTGGCAGGCGGTCCGGATCTCGCCATCGCGGATCGGCCGGCCGTCGCGGTCGGCCTCGATCCGGGTGTTGCGGATGCGCTGGATGCAGTAGGTGCATTTCTCCATCACGCCGCGCGCCCTGACGGTGACGTCGGTGTTCCACGACATCGCCAGCCGGGGATCGTCGCGGGCATAGTCGAAGTAGTTGAACCGCCGGACCTTGTAGGGGCAGTTGTTGGAGCAGAAGCGGGTGCCGACGCAGCGGTTGTAGACCATGACGTTGAGGCCGTCGGTGTCGTGGACGGTCGCCGAAACCGGGCAGACCACCTCGCACGGCGCATGCTCGCAATGCATGCACGGCATCGGCTGGAAAAAGATCTCGTCGGGCGCTTCCGGTTCTCCGGCATACCAGGTATCGACCCTGATCCAGTGCATCTGGCGGTTCC
>NZ_JCACHA010000104.1:0-3898 GCF_059503625.1 Skermanella sp. | reverse complement strand
GAACGACTTCGCCACCCTCCGCGCCATCGACATGATCGCCCGCCTGCGCGGCCTCACCCCCACGACCGCCAAACGCTCCGGCGGCGTGGAAGCGGCGCTGGAGGAAATGCACCGGCTGCCGGGAGAGGACGAGGAAACCGCCGACGCGGAAGCCGAACCCGAGGCTGCACCCGAAGCCGAACTGCCCGACCCTCCGGAAACCGTGTTCGACCCGCCGATGCCGCCCGAACTGCCGCAGCCCGTGGAACCCGCCCCGGCTCCAGCACCAGACCGGCTTTCCCCCGCCCAAGCCCGAGCAGAAGCCCGTGCCGCCGCCCAGCAAGCCGCCCGCGCCGAAGCCGCGCGGCGGATCTTCCGCTACGCACACCTGATGGCCCATCACCCCGAGCTGTCTCCCCGGATCGAGGAGCTCAGCGACGCGCGGGCCTATTTCGACGACTCCGACACCCTGCTCCCGCCGGAGCTTTGGCCCGAGCAGGCGCAGCCGTCCAACGCGAAATGATGACTCCTGATAACAAAAGCGGCCCGGAAGGGCATGTCGCCATGCCTCCCGAGCCGCCTTCCACCCACTCGACTTTTACCAGCCGGCACCCGCCTCGGTCAGTTGCCCGTTGCGTCGGCCAGCACCGCCGTCGACGGTGCAACCACCGCCTGGACCGCTGCAACCGCTTGGGCCGGGGCCGAAACCACGGCCGGCTCCGTCGCGGCTTCCGGCGCCTTCTCGCGGACCGGCATCAGGTCGGTCGCGGCCAGCAGGGACGCGGCGATGTTCGGCACCGCCATCACGGCCAGCAGGATCGTCCACAGCGTCAGCGACACCGTACCGGCATGGTTCAGCACGATCGCGGTGATGCAGGCCACGACCAGCAGGCCGCTCAGGATCGCTTCCGGCATGGCCGGGAACTTGGCGGCCTTCTTGCGCTTGCCCTTCGACGTCACCTTGAACGGCTCGTGCTTGGTGAACAGGCCCTTCAGCACGGCGGCGCCGACGGTGTAGTTCAGACTCATGCCCAGGATGGAGGTGCCGACCGTCTCGCCCCAGCTATGGCCGGACGCGAACCGGGTCAGCGCCATGCTGGCGGCCGCCCGCAGCATCAAGGCGGCGATCGCGATGGCGGTCACTTCCGGCGGCGGCAGGTGCAGCGGCAGGACGGTCGCCAGTGCGGTCCACGAGATGGCGCCCGCGGCTGCGACCAGTCCCAGGGCATCCGACCACCAGCGCGCCCAGCCGGACCAGAAGTGCAGCTTCTGCGCGCCGTTCAGGCCCTTGGCGCCGGGAAGCAGGTGCTTGACGTGCGCCTTCATGATCTGGACCGAGCCATAGGCCCAGCGGTGACGCTGCTGGCGGAAGTCCTTGAAGCTGTCCGGCGTGATGCCCGCCCCCAGGCGTTCCGTCGTGTAGTGCTGCTTCCAGCCCTGCTCCAGCAGCGTCAGGCCCAGTTCGGTGTCCTCGACGATGCACCATTCCGACCAGCCGCCCAGGCCTTCCAGCGCCGAGCGGCGGACCATGATCATGGTGCCGTGGGCGATCAGGGCGTTGTCCTCGTTCCGCTCGACCATGCCGCTGTCGAAGAAGGCGCGGTACTCGGCGGCCATCAGGCGCTTCAGCAGCGACTGGTCGCCGTCGCGGTGCTCCTGCGGGGCCTGCACCAGACCGACGGCGGGGTCGGAGAAGGCGGGGGCCAGCCGGCTCAGCCAGTGCGGCGACACGGCGTAGTCGGCGTCGAGGACGGCGATGACCTCGGCTTCCGGGTCGGTGATCTTCAGCGCGCGGTTCAGCGCGCCCGCCTTGAAGCCGGTGATCGGGTTGAAGTTGGCGAACTTGAAGGCGTCGCGGCCCATGCGCTCGTTCAGGACCCGGCAGTATTCCTCGACCGGGGTGATCAGGCTCATGTCGTTGGTGTTGTTGATCGCGACGACCACTTCGAAGGCCGGGTATTCCTGCGCCGCCAAGCTGTCGAGGGTGGCGTTCAGCATCGCCGGATCCTCGTTGCGGGCGGCGATATGGACGGACACCATCGGCTGGCGGACGGCGACTCCGGCCGACCCGATCAGCGCGCCGGCGCCTTCCCGGGGCAGCAGACGGGTCGGACGGCGGCCCAGCAGCGTCCGCGTCATCTCGTCGAGGTCGGCCAGCGCCAGCACCAGCAGGATGCCGCCCAGCGCCAGACCGCTGGCCCACATCACCAGGGTACCGGGGGTGGCGTAGATGCCCAGTGCGGCAAGCACGGCCCAGGCGGTCATGCCGGCGGAACCATGGGCGGCGATCGACCACAGCAGCGCCTGGAGCACGGTGGCGCGGCGGCGGAACAGGGCCGGCACCGACAGGAACACGCCGATCAGGACCGACACGATGCCGACTCCGAGCGCTTCCGGCTTGGGTTCGACGGCGCCGCGCAGCTGCCACTTGGGCTGCCGGTCGGCGTCCAGGACGCCCCAGTGCGGGCCGGGGCTGCCTTCGATCGCCGTCTTCCACGGCTGGTCGAAGGCTTCGATCACGTTGTACTCGACGCCCATGCGCTTGGCGTCCGTGGCGAATTCCCGGATGATCCGGGCCTGCTCCGGCCGCGAGGCGTGCGCGTTGCCGAAGTTGTCGCCGTCGGACGGCCAGCCGATTTCACCGATCCAGATCGGTTTGCCGGGATAGGCCTGCCGGATGCGCTTGATCTTGTCCATCGCGTAGGGGATGGCGCCCGAGCTTTCCAGCTTTTCCCAGTACGGCAGCGTGTGGATGCCGACGAAGTCGGACACGGCGACCGTCTTCGGGGCCTTCAGCAACTCCGACCACGTATCCGCCGTGCCCACCGGGATGCGGCGCGGCACGCGGGACCGGACCTCGGCCACATAGGCGGCCAGCGTCTCGTCGGTCTGGTCGGCACGCAGCAGCGACTCGTTGCCGACCACGACGCGCACGATGTTCGGCGTGTTGCGCGCGATGGCGACGGCCTGGTCGATCTCCGCCCGGTTATGCTCCGGGTCGGCGTTCAGCCAGATCCCGAGGTTGACCTTCAGGCCCATGCGGCTGGCGATGCCCGGCGCACGGTCCTGACCGTCGGAAACGGTATAGGTCCGGATGCCGTCGGCGATCCCGTTGATCGCGGCCATGTCCTTGCGGATCTCGGCCACGGCGACATGGCGGTCGTCCTCCGGGCTGAAATCGCGCCCCGACGGGCTGTAGGATACCGATTGCAGGCGACTCGGGGAGGCCGCCACATCCACCGGCGCCGTCTGGCCACGCCAGATGCCGAGATGCGCCGTCGCCGTAACGGCGAGGACCGCAGCCATAAGGGTGAGGGACAATGGGGTCCGCCTGGGCGGAGTTCGCGTGTTCGCCGCCGGTGAGCCGGTGGGAAGGATCGACATGGCCGTTTTTTCTGGGGGTGAGTGGTTGTTGAAGGGCTACTCAGAGATGGGTGGTACGTCGTCGTTACCAAGGATGCCTTTTGCGCCGCACTGTAACGATAAGACACTCTAATCCAGTTTGCGCAGATGGGTATGTGACAGCTATCACTTGGCTACCGTGTCGCAGGGGGTAGTGCCCAGTGTGTTGCACGGGCACAGCACTGCGCGCGGTTTGTTAACTATTTGGTAGCCATGTTCCCCTATGTGTCTCGGGACATTTATAGGCCAGTCGTCATAAAGGGTATGCTATGCGGTTGAAGCTTTTTGGGATTCTCGGTGCCCTGCTCGTGTTGACGGCCTGCGAATCGACGCCGTGGGACGCCGCCAGCAGCAGCGGCATGGGTGCGGTAAGCGGTGCCCAGGGTTACGGAAACGGCGCCGGCGGACCCGGCGGCGTCGGGAGCGGCGCTCTCGGGGCCGGTGGTGCGGGCGGCATGGGCGGCGCCGGGGGTGCGATGAATGGCCGCACCAACGTTCCGGGCGGTCCGGGCTCGCA
>NZ_JCACHA010000103.1:0-3900 GCF_059503625.1 Skermanella sp. | reverse complement strand
GCTTCAACATCAGCCTGGGCACCGGCGTCTTCCTGAACTTCAACTGCGTGATCCTGGACGTCGTCGCGGTCACCATCGGCGACAAGACGCAGATCGGGCCGGGCGTGCAGATACTGACCGCCGACCACCCGCGCGGCATCGCCGAACGGGAATCGGGCCTGGAGTTCGGCCGCCCGATCCGCATCGGCCGCAATGTGTGGATCGGCGGCGGCGCCATCATCCTGCCCGGCGTCGATGTCGGTGACGACGCGATCATCGGCGCGGGCAGCGTCGTCACCCGCAACGTCCCGCCCGGCGCCACCGTGGTCGGCAATCCGGCACGGGTGCGGGGCGGCTGATGGGCATGCACCCCCCCCGGCTATCCTCCGGCCGCGGACAGCCTACAAGGCTTCGAGGGCTTCGATCAGGTGTTCGGGCAGGATCGGCTTGACCAGCACGCCGCTGGGCACCGTGGCATCGACCCGGATGCGCGTAGCGGTTTCGTTCGATCCGGTCAGGAAGATGACATCGCAGGTATGGAGCTTCCGGATCCGCCGAACCGCCTCCACCCCGTCGATGCCGGTTCCCAGGCGGACATCCATCAGGATCAGCCGGGGCTGGTGCAGCAGCGCCATCTCGACAGCCGCAGCACCCGTCTTGGCGACCTTGATGTTCTGGAATCCCGCATCTTCCAAGGTCATCCGGATCCCGAGACGAACGAGGTTGTCATCGTCCACGACCAGGATGGGAGTATCGCCGGCTAGCATGGCAGCTCTGTCGGGCAGGGAAACGTCACGGAGACTTCGGTGCCGCGGGTCCGGTCCAAGGTCATCGCGCCACCCAGCTGATCGACCAGTTCGGAGATGATCTGCTGCCCGATCTTAAGCGGGGAGCCGGTGGCCTTGCCGATACCGTCATCGGATACGGTAAGACGTGCCTTGCAATCGGCCATGACGATCAGCGCCACGTCGATGGTGCCGTGCCGTTGCGGCGGGAACGCATGTTTGTACGCGTTGGTAACCAGCTCCGTCGTCAACAATCCGAGCGAGATCGCGAAGTCTATCCTGACGGCGGCGTCGCGGGGTTCGACGGCGACATTCAAAGTTATTTCACCTTGCCGAGACTGGTACAGGTGAGCCAGTGATCGGCAAAGGTCCTGGATAAGTTCGTTCAGATTGATCGTCTGCAAGTCCAGCGATTGCATGAGCTTGTGGTGGATCATGCCCAGGCAATGAAGCCTGTGCCGCAATTCCTTCAGATCTTCGGCACAGGCTGGAGTTTGACGGATTTGGAGCGCCAGCAAGGTGTCCACGACCTGAAGATTGTTTCTGACCCGATGGTGTACTTCCCGCAGCAGTGCTTCCGATTCGGCCAAGGATCTGTGCAGCCGCTTTTCCGTTTCCTTGTGCTCCCGGATTTCCTGCCTCAACGCCAGAAGGCTCGACCGGCCTTCGAGTTCGGTCATGACGAGGTCGGCGAGGTCTTGAAGAAGCTGCTGCTGCTCCACGCTGAAATCCGTGTGCGGCTGACGGTCGATCACGCAAAGGGTGCCGAGCACATGACCCTCCGGCGTCACCAGCGGAGCCCCGGCATAGAACCTGATGTTGGGATCGCCGGTCACGAGCGGATTGGTGCTGAAACGATCGTCCTTCGACGCATCGCCGACCACCAGGGCTCCGGTGTCGAGGATCGTGTAGGAACAGAATGCAACCTCCCGGCGTGTCCAGGAGTCCTCGAATCCATGACGGGACTTGAACCACTGGCGGGTTTCGTCGATCAGCGAGATCAGCGAGATCGGCATCCCGAAGACTTTTGCCGCCAGCCGGGTGATGCGATCGAACGCTTCTTCGGGCGGCGTGTCGAGCAGGGCATAGCGCTTCAGGGCGATCAGTCGCTGCGGCTCATCGGCCGGGCACGGAGGTCCGGTGAAACCTTCGGGTACGCAGTCCGGGGATTGCAGCTGACGATTACCCATTTTCGTCCGCTTTCAGCTTCCTGACAGCGCGGCGTAAGGTTCTAGGCGTCATTCATGCCCTGGTCGGTTGTCTGGTGAAATTCAGTCGTTCTTAAGGCCGGCGTCAAGAGAATGGATACCAGAAGCTGCCTTGTCGGGACTTCCGGTCTTTTTCGGCTTATTCGAAGGTTGAAATGAGGCCGTTGGGATTACTCGTAACATATAATCAGAGAGAATTTATAGCCGTCTCGACCGTGTATATTCCGACAGAACAGGCATAGGGATTGTGAATCCCCCAAGGTCCTATTCCCCCTGACTAAAGATTCTTGCAAGGTGTGGGTTTACTGTTGGTATATGGTATGCTGAATGTTTAAAAGTTACCGTATCATCGGAAGATTCTGCCTGGAGATTGCCAGGTTTCCTGCGGAGGAAACGTTGCGTCTGTATCGATCACAGTCCTTGACCTCTTCCATTCCGCTTGGGCGGATGCTGCCGCGCCGCAAAATCATCGCGTCCGATATCTTGAAGGCCGAGTTCTCGACTGTGGAAGACCTTATCGAGGTTCCGTTCCGTGACGGCTTGGTGGACCTTGCAGTAGTCCTGCTTCCGGACCGGCAGCCCTGGTCCAGGCGATGCCATCGATGAGGACAATTGCAGGCATGAACCGGAAGCTCTTCAGAAAATACCCGGAATCAGATGTGAATAAGAAAAGTCGTGAAAATCCGTCCGACGGCCGCGTCAACGATCCGGTCTCTCCCGCTTCCTGCCTGACGGTCGCTTGAAGGTTGAAGATGAGGCGAAACGGGGCATTCCTTGATGGCGTACTGAGTACGGTCCGATATCCTCTGGTTCTGGTCGACGGAAAGGGCAGAGTTGAAATGGCCAGTCATGCCGCTGCCGACCTGCTTGCCGTCTCACCCGCAGCCATCCGCGGCATGAGCATCGGTGAAGTCACCGGATCTCACGGCGCCTTGCTGCACGACGCAGTGACCTTGGCCGTAGCCTCCGGTGCGCCGCATACTACCGAGCTCCAGATCCGAGGCCGTTCGTTCGACGTCGTAGTCGAGCCGATGAGGATGGCTGATGTCGATGAGGCGACCGGAGCCGTGATCCACGTTACCCAAAGGTCCATGCTGCCGTTCGACGGATCGGCGCTTGGGCCGGCCGGCGACCGTCTCTGGCTGATCCTCAATCAACTCCCCCACGCCGTCTACTGGAAGGACCGGCACTCGCGGTACCTGGGAGGAAACAGGATTTTCGCCGACGTCGTCGGGCTTGAGTCGTTTCACGCGGTTCCGGGCATCACCGACCACGATATCATGGAAAGATCGGATGCCGAGGCCGTCCGCCGCGAGGACGAGCACGTCATGACGACCGGGGAGCCGCTGCTGAGGGTGGAGCAGTCGCTCAAGCTGGCAAGCGGCGGAACGATCATCGAGAAGCTCAAGGTTCCGCTGCGCTCGGAGAGCGGCGAAACGATCGGCGTCCTGTGCGTCGCCAGGGACATCACCGAACAGAAGCGGGGCGAAGCGAAGCTGCTTTCGGACAAGCTGGCGGCCGAACAGGCGAGCCGGACGAAGACCAGCCTCTTCGCCGCCGCCAGCCATGATCTTCGCCAGCCCGTGCAGGCGCTGGCACTGTTCGCCAAGCTCCTGGGCAACCGCGTGGACGATCCCGGAGCGAAGAACCTGGTCAAGCTGATCCAGCAATCGGTCCTGTCGCTGGCAAATCTCCTGGAGGCGGTCATCCACCTCTCGAAGCTGGATGCCGGGGTGATCGAACCGGACATCCGCCGGACAGCGGTGGGCGAACTGCTCGAAAGGCTCGGCGACGAGTTCTCACCCCAGGCCGCCGAGAAGAACCTGGAACTCATCGTCGTCGGGTCCGACCTGGAAGTGCGCAGCGATCCGCTTCTCCTGGAGCGGATTCTCCGCAACCTCATCTCCAATGCCATCCGCTATACGGAG
>NZ_JCACHA010000102.1:0-3908 GCF_059503625.1 Skermanella sp. | reverse complement strand
GCAGAGCCCCGACCTCCGCCGCCGGGTGGCCGAATGGGAAGAGCGGCTGAGCGGTTTCGCCGACACCGTCGCACCGGTCGATGCGCCCGACGCTCTGTGGAACCGGATCGAGCGGGCGATCGACGCCGTCGACCAGCCGGCGCATACGGAGCGTTCCTCGCTTGCAGCGCGCCTGTGGTCCAGCCTGGCGCTTTGGCGTGCGACCGCCGCACTGGCAACCGCCGCCGCCTGCCTCCTGGCAGTGCCGGCGCTGCGGCCCGTACCCTCCCAGCCGCCGGAAACCGCCCTTGTCGCCGTGCTTCAGGCTCCCGAAGGCCCGGCCTTCGCCGTTCGCATCCCGGCCATGCGGCGTGCCAACGTGACGCCCGTCGGCGATCGTCCGGCACCGCCGGGCAGTTCCTACGAGTTGTGGGTCGTGCCAGGAGGGCGGGCGCCGCTGTCACTTGGCTTGATCGAGCGCGGCGGCGTCACGCGCGTGCCGTTGGATCGCCTACCACCTAATCTGGTACGACAGGGCAGTGTCCTGGCCATCAGTCTGGAACCAGCAGGAGGCTCGCCGACCGGAGCGCCAAGTGGGCCGGTGCTGTTCACCGGCACTCTGGTGGAGGCGCAGTGAAACGCGGCTCCACTTCCGCTACGCCGTGCGGTCGTGAGGCAGGATGCCCTGGCTACCAACCGCCGGCTCCTGGGCAGCCTGGGCCAACAATGTGAACAGCGGCCGTTCTCCGAGGATCCAGGCTCGTTTAGTCATCGAGTACGAGTTGGTCTGTGTTTATAATATCGCTTCGGCCCCTGATAGGATCATTGTTCCCGGAAGGCTCGCCTGAAGCTGTCGGTCAAGGGCTG
This sequence comes from Skermanella sp., assembly GCF_059503625.1. Classification (NCBI taxonomy): domain Bacteria; kingdom Pseudomonadati; phylum Pseudomonadota; class Alphaproteobacteria; order Rhodospirillales; family Azospirillaceae; genus Skermanella; species Skermanella sp. The sequence goes on along the minus strand of NZ_JCACHA010000102.1, from coordinate 3,062 downwards.
GACGAGGTAGGTCCAGAAGGTGTGGTCGCCGGTGTGGATGATGGTTTCCACCGGCATGCCAGGTGTCAGCCCGATTCCTTCCAAATTGGCCAACTGCCGAGCGTCGGTCTCGACACGCGCCAGGTAATAGGGCTGGCCGGTACGCTCGTCGTGCCGGACATCCGCAGAGACCTGGACGACCCGGCCGTCGATGTGCGGTGTCGTCCGGCTCTTGAAGGCGGAGAGCACCAGCTTGGCAGTCAGACCGTGGTGGACGACATCGATGTCGGTCGGGCTGAGGCGCGCCTCGACCACCAGCCTTTCATCGCTCGGCACGATATCCAGGATCTCGTTACCCGGAGGAACCACCCCGCCGAGAGTATGGTAGCGCAGATCGAGGACGGTGCCCGCCTGGGGAGCCAGAACTTCACGGCGATCCAGCTTGACGCCGGCCTCGGCAAGCCGCTCCTCGACCTGGGCCAGCTGGGTTTCGACCTCGCGCAGTTCCAGCGCGGCCCTCTCGACACGGGTACGCCGGGCATTGAGAATTTCCATCCGGGCGCCGGCGATCGTTTCCCTCGACTGCGCGATGCGGCCGGCATAGTCACCCTGCTGACCGGCGAGATAGGCGGCGTTCCTTTCCAGCGCGAGCAGGCGCGGCTTGCGCTCCAGCCCCTTCTCCACCAGGACCTTGACGGAAGCGACCTCCTCGTCGATCAGGGCAAGCTGGTCGACGCCCGCTTTCACCTGGGCATCGAAGGCCTCGATCTGGGCGTTTATCTGGGCTATGCGCTGGTGCAGGACATCGACCTCGCCCTGGAGTGCTTCACGTCCGCTGGCGAAGATACGTTGCTGCCCACGAACGATCTCACCGACCTTGCCGCTGGACGTCCCTTCGCGCAGGAACTCCGGAAACGGTATGTCGTCATGGCCGTCGCGTTCGGCGATCAGCCTCGCCTGCTGTGCCGCCAGGGCGCTCTGCTGCGCCTTGAGCAGGTCATACAGCGCCTTCGCTTCCAGATCGTCCAGCCTGAGCAGAACATGACCCGCCGCAACATGGTCGCCTTCGCGGACCAGCAGTTCGGCGATGATGCCGCCTTCCAGATGCTGCACGGTCTTGCGCTCGGTCTCGACCCGGACGATGCCGGGAGCCATGGCGGCGCTCGACAGCGGAGCCAGACCGGCCCAGGCGCCGAACCCGCCGAGGCACAGCACGATCGCCGTGGCCCCGGTCCGGAACAGAGGCCCGACGGCGGGCCTGTCCGGGATGTCGAACGGGTCGGATGGCCGGCCAAGCCGAGGATCGACGCTTCGCGAAAGGACGTTCATGTTCTTACTCCGCCGGCGTTGGCGTTGCGGCTTGGGGAATGGCGGAACGCGAACCGGCTGCCGCCTGCGCCTGTGCCGGCGAGCCGGCCGCCACCGGCTGGACGTTGCGCCGGGTCAGCCGGTCCATGACTTCGGCGCGCAAGCCGAACATCTCGACCTGTCCCGCCACCAGCACGAGGACCTTTGTGACTTCCTGCAGCAGGCTGGGCCGGTGTCCGATCACGATTACGGTCGAGCCACTAGCTTTCAGGGCCGCGATAGCCCGGTTCAGGGCTTCCTCGCCTTCGCCGTCGAGGCTGGCGTTCGGCTCGTCCAGGATGACCAGCCTAGGACGGCCGAACACCGCCCTGGCCAGTGCGATGCGCTGGCGCTGGCCACCCGAGAGGCGGACCCCGGCCTCGCCGATCTCCGTGTCATAACCCTTTTCCAGCTTCAGGATCATGTCGTGGCAATTGGCCATGCGCGCCGCCGCGACGACATCCGCCGGGTCCGCTTCCTCGAGACGGGCGATGTTCTCCCGGATCGTGCCTGAAAACAGTTCGACGTCCTGGGGCAGATATCCGACATGGCGTCCAAGGTCGGATCTCGGCCAGGAGAAGATATCGGCGCCGTCGAGCCTGACGATGCCGGTCTGCGGGCTCCTGACGCCAACCAGCAACCGGGCCAGGGAGGATTTGCCGGCGGCGGAAGGACCGATGATGCAGACCGCCTCGCCCGGATCGGCCTTGAAGGAGACCGACTTCAGGATCAGGGGTTTCCCCGCAAGCCCGAAACAGACGCCCTCCACCGAAAGCCGCCCTTCCGGCGCCGGGAGGGGCATGGCTTCCCCCCTCAGCGGCGGGAGCGCCAGGAACGCGGCCAGACGCCTATAGGCCTCGCGGGCCTGGATCATCTGCTTCCAGGTTCCGATCGCCTGCTCGACCGGGGCCAGGGCGCGTCCCATGATGATCGAGCCGGCGATCATGGCGCCGCCGCTGACCTCCTGCCGGATCACCAGCCAGGCGCCGACGCCGAGAATCGCCGTCTGCACGAAGAGCCGGACGAACTTCGCGGCGCCCTGGATGGCGGCGGCCCGGTCGCTCGCGAGGGACTGCATGGAAAGCGACCCGTGGCTCAATCCGGCCCAGCGCCGCAGGACACCGTCGGTCAGGCCCATGGCGTCGATCGCCTCGGCATTGCGCAGGGCGCCATCTACCGTGCGCATGCTCCGGGTCGCGGACCGGTTCGCTTCCCGGAGTGGCCGTCTGGCCGCGAGGTCGCTGGCGAGAGCGAGCAGGAACAGGATCACGGCGCCGGCCAGCGCCACGTGCCCCATCAGGGGGTGCAGCAGATAGACGACGGCGAGATAGACAGGGACCCAGGGAACATCGAACAGCGTTGCGATGCCGGAGCCGAGGAACGTGCGGACGGCACCGAGATCCCGAAGGCTTTCGCCCTGGTAGTCGCGCTGGTTGAGACTGGCGTCGAGCGCCCGGCGGAAGGCGAATGGGCCGACACGCCTTTCCAGCCAGGTGGAGACCCGATCGAGCATGCGGCTGCGCAGGGTGTCGAGCAGACTGAGAAGCAGCAGCGCCAGGGCCGCGATGATCGTCAGGTACAGCAGGGTTTCGATGCTTCCCGAGGACAGGACGCGGTCGTAGACCTGAAGCATGTAGACGGACGAGGTCAGCATCAGGACGTTCAGCACGGCGCTGAACAGCATCACCCCCGTCAAGGCGTATCGGCACCGACTGAGAGCATCGGACAGAACATTA
>NZ_JCACHA010000101.1:0-3917 GCF_059503625.1 Skermanella sp. | reverse complement strand
TCGATCCGAATTCGCCGTACGCGCGCGACTTCAGCGCCGTCACCCTCTGCTATGCCGGCAACGCGCCGGAAGCATTGAACCAGATCGCCGCGACCAACGAGATCTGGCAGCAGCACCCGGCTCCGTTCTATGCAAGGACGACGGACTGCATCGCCTTCTTCCTGGCCGGCGAGCACGACCGGGCGGCGGAGATCGGCCGGCGGGCAGTGCGGACGAACCCCAATTTCCAGGGCGCCTACCGTCCCCTGATCGCAAGCCTTGGGCACATGGGCAAAGTCGAGGAAGCCGGCAGGTACCTGGAAGATCTGCGAAAGCTCCAGCCGGAATTCAGCATCGACTGGTTCCGCGCCAACTACCTGCCGCTGCACCGCGATTACAACGATCACTACATCGAGGGATTCCGCAAGGCCGGGGTCGGCTGACGCCGCCTTCACGTCTTTCGAGCGTCGTGAGTGTGAGTTTAACCACAGAGCCGGGCCAGTCCGGCGTCTAGCGTCTGAGTGGGACTGATCCGGTCAATATCTGAGAAAGTCACAGCCATGGCGTTCAGCAAGAGCAAAAGCAAAAGTAAAAGCAAAACATATACGAAGCCCGGCACCACTTTCTCCATCAACGGCTGGGATCCGGAGATGGCGGCCCTGATCGAACTCCCCAACTTCTTCGAAATACCGGGGTGGCGCGATCACGATATTCCCCTGCCGCCGGACCCGGACGAAACGGAGATGGAGATCAGGGACCTGCTCGCCAAACAGCAGGAGATCCGAAGCGATCCGTCGATGTGGCTGGTGCGGAAGGCCGAGATCGAGGCGGAAGCCAACGACGATGCCTTCTACATGCGCCGCCTCGTGTCGCTGACCCCTTCCGGCTCCTCCGGCGCTACCGAGGTCCTGATCGATGCCATGTTCCACCTCGGCTACATCGTCGTGGCCACCTACAAGAAGAAGTTCATGCGGCTGAGGCCGTCGCAGATCGAGCCCAAGCTGAGGCCGCTGTTGCCGGTCCCCCATCATCCGGCCTATCCGAGCGGCCATGCCTTGCAATACCTGTTGATCGCAAAGGCCCTTTCCACGGTCATCCACAACGACGAACTCGGCATCGAGCTGTTCAGGATCGCCCGTCGCGTCGCCGAGAACCGTGAATGGGCAGGGCTTCATTACGCAAGCGACACCGTGGGGAGCGAGCATCTTGCCCTCGCCCTCTTCCCGGCCGTGACGGAGGCCTACCGCGACACCTTCCAGAACGCGGCGCGCGAATGGATATGACCGCATTCCCGGTCCTTTGCGGATCGCCCTCCCCGCCAAGACATCGGCCCCGATCCGCTCAACGGAGAAATCGACAATGAGTCTCCATCATTCAGAACGATATGACTTCGGACTGCCGAGTACCGACGACTGCTGGCACCTGGACCCGTGCAAGGACGTGGTCATCAGCCGGAAAGCCGAACGCGGGGATGGAGACGCCGTGCCGGTCGCCAGCATCCGGCGGGTCGGCATCGATGCGCGGACCGTCTGGAGCCAGGGAAACCGGGGGACGGGGATCAAGGTCGTGATCTTCGACATGGGCCTGGACACCGGGCATCCCAGCCTGAGCCCGAACATCGCCAAGGTCATGGATCTGGCCGCCGATTTCGATCACCGCCTCGGCGGACGAACGCCGTCGAGGAATGCTCAGATCCTCAACAGCTACAATGCGCATGGCACCGCCTGCGCTGGGATCGTCGCGGCGATAGACCCATCGACCTCAAGCGATCCGCGTTTGAAGAACGTCCGGGTGATCGGCGTCGCTCCCGAAGCCTACCCGGTGCCGGTCCGCATCTCGTCCAACTTCGATATCGCGTCGCTGATCGCCGCCCTGGATTACTCCCGGGAACATGGCGACGTGATCCTGATGCCCAGGTATCTGCCCCTGGACGACGAGACGCCTGTGCTGAAGGGCAAGCCAAACTCCCGGGACCTCAGGAACGCCGTCGAGCGGCTGGCCAGGGAAAAGCCCGTCGTCTGCGCCAGCGGCAACAATGGCCGGGCAGAGCTGGTCTATCCCGCATCGCTGGACGACGTCATCGCCGTTGGGGCCTGCAACGATCGGGGCTACCGGTCCACCTACAGCCAGTATGGCAAAGGCCTGACCCTGGTGGCGCCCAGCAACGACGTGCCGGAGAAGCATAGCGGTTTGGTCAGGCTCGACCTGGACGAAATAAACCTCATCAAGCGGGAAAGAGAGGAGTTGCAGGCCCGGCTGGCGGGACGTCCGCCCCCGTCCGAAGCGCCTTACGGCATCGAAGACCTCTGTCTCGGAAAAATACCCGAGAGCGACCGAATGGGGAGCGAAGAGATCGGACTGCTGTCGATAGCGGCACCCGACAACCTCGGGGAGTTCGGATACAACTATGAGCCTGCCGGCGATTACTGCGATGCCAAGGGCTTCTTCGGCTTCGGCGGCACATCAGCGGCTGCGGCGCAGGTCGCGGGGGTGATCGCTCTGATGCTCTCGGCCAATGACCGCCTGAAAGGAAAGCCGAAGGCGATCAAGGAAATGCTCATGCTGACGGCGGACAAAAGCCCGCACAACCTGCACGCCCGAAGTCCCCAGCATTTCGAACGGGAATTCGGTGCCGGTCTGGTCAATGCCGCCCGGGCCGTAGCACTCGCAAAAGACTACCGGGGTTCCTGATCACGGTGCGAAGCCACGCTGCCGAGCGCCCCGGCGGATCCGGGCCGGTCGGCAGCGTGGCCCGATCCTACTCTGCCGCCATTACGGCATTCGTCTGTGCTTTCGCATTGGACATCATTCGCCCTTCCAGTGCGGCAATCTCATCCTTCACCGCAAGGCGCGACAGCTTGAGCCGCTTGAGGCGAGTTCCATCGGGATAAAGCCTGCCGGATTCGCTGTCGGCGGCATAGTCGTAGCGCCGGTGAAGGTCGCGCAGGATACGAAGGCGGGCGCCGATCTGGTCGGCGCTGAGCGATCTGGTCGTCATGGTCGACTCCCTGAGCTTGGTCATGTCGATAGTCGTGAACTGGGGATACGAACGGGGGATGCGCCTTGTCCGGCGGGACGATCACGCCGGCGACAGCAGACTTCTCATCGCGGCGTTCTGGGCGACCATGATCTGGCGCCGGACTTCCCGTCCGCAGGCGATCAAGCCGGCACGCCGGAAATCGGCCGCCACCTTGCGCGCGACGTCGCCGAAGCCCGGTTCCTGCCGGTCTGCGGTCAGCAGTCGCGGGCATACCGCCGGGTCGAGAAGGCATCCAGGCGGAGGCGCCGCGCCGCCCACAGCGCGACCATCACGTTGCGGTAGTCGGCGACAGGGTCGCCAGCCTCGTGGGCGAGCATGCCCGGCACAGGCGGGATCTGCGTGACCTGCCGGCCCACGGGGCCGTTGACGCGGAACCGCCGGGGAGGTCGGATGCCGAAACCGCCCGTCCGGTCGGGACGATGGAACGCGGCGGACAGGCAGGCGGGATGGATGATGTAACGCATGGAAAAAGGGTCCTCCTGGATAGAGCGCAAAAGCTTCACCACAAGGAGTCCGACATCGCGGAAGCGTCGATTTAGCAACCGCCAGAGGGGCCCGGACCCGGGATACCTGATCAGATGGGAAAGGCCTCCACCGAAACAAGAGGCAGGCATGCAAAAATCCCATACCTGCCATGAATATTTCTGGAGGCCCCGCGACCGGGCCACGTCTCCGGATCTCGGGTGTTGTCCGAGGGCGGGCATCGGACGCTCGCCGGACCAGGATGGCGGGACGAGCGGCGAGCCCAGAACCAAGGAAAGAGCGGATATGGAACCGATGAAGCCCATGAAGCCCATGGAACCGATGAAACCGATGAGCGGTGGAGAAAAGTGGTGGCCCGGCGACCTCGGCCAGCCCTCCACCAGCGGAGCGCAGAACGGGATGCGGTATGCCTTCT
>NZ_JCACHA010000100.1:0-3924 GCF_059503625.1 Skermanella sp. | reverse complement strand
ACCGGCGGCGCATGCCTTCTCGTTCGAGGCGCTGCGGCGCGCCGACCCCTTCGCGCCGCGCCTTCATGCCTGCCTTGAGGAAGCCGGCGTCGATCCCGAGATGGTCCTGGCCGAATACGGCGCCCACCAGTTCGAGATCACCCACGCACCCGCCGATGCGCTGACCGCCGCCGACCGTGCCGTCGCGATCCGGGAGATCGCCCGCGAGGTCGCGCGGGAGCTGGGGACGCGCGCCAGCTTCGCCCCCAAGCCCGATCCCGGCGGCGTCGGCAACGGCGTCCACATCCATTTCAGCCTGATCGGTCCGGACGGCATGCCGGCTACCTACGATGCCGGCGGTCCCGGCGGGCTGTCGGACGCGGCGGCCGCCTTCTGCGCCGGCATCCTGCGCCATCTTCCCGCCATCACGGCGCTGACGGCGGCCAGCGTGCCGTCATACCTGCGCCTCAAGCCCCATAATTGGAGTTCGTCCTATACCTGGCTGGCGGAGCGCGACCGGGAGGCAACCTTGCGGATCTGCCCGACGGTGTCGATCGGCGGGCGGGACCCCGCGAAGCAGTTCAACATCGAGTTCCGGGCAGCCGACGCGACCGCCAACCCCTATCTGGCGCTGGCGGCGATCGTCTTCGCCGGGCTTGCCGGGATCACCGACAAGCTGCCGGCGCCCCCGCTGGTCACAGGCGATCCGTCCGTCATGGACGATGCCGAGCGCGCGCAAAAGGGTCTGGTCCGGCTGCCGGAAACGCTCGATGCGGCGCTGGCGGCCCTGGACGCCGACGCGACGGTTCTCGGCTGGTTCAGCAAGCCGTTCCTGGACAGCTATGTCGGCGTGAAAAGAGCGGAGATCGCCCTGTTCGACGGCAAGACCGCCGCCGAGATCTGCGAAACTTACCGGACGCTCTACTGATGGCAAGCCTTGCGGTGGACTGGCCCGAAGCGGTCGAAACGATCAATCCGTCCGGATCGTCGGAGATCGTGCTGATCTGCGAGCACGCGTCCGACCATATGCCGGCGGAGTACCAGGGGCTTGGGGTCTCGCCAGCCGATCTCCGGACGCATATCGCCTGGGACGTCGGCGCTGCCGAGGTGACGCGCGGGCTTGCACGCGTTCTCGACGCACCGGCTTTCCTGGGCACCTATTCGCGGCTCCTGATCGACCTCAACCGGCCGTTCCGCAGTCCCGCCAGCATTCCCGCGCGGTCGGAGGCGACCGACATTCCCGGCAATCTCGGGCTCAGCGAGGCCGAGATCGAGCGGCGCAGACGGACCATGTTCACGCCCTTTCACGACCGGGTGGCATCGTATCTGGACCGCCGCCGGGCCGCCGGACGCCCGACCCGGATCGTCACGATCCACAGCTTCACGCCGGTCTTCCTCGGCGTGGCGCGGCCCTGGCACGCGGGCATCCTGTTCGACCGGTCGCGGGACTTCGCCGACGCCGTGATCGAGGGGCTGGCGCGCGGCTCCGGCCTCAACGTCGCGGCGAACCAGCCCTATACCGTCGACCGCGAGGGGGACTACGCCATCCCGGTCCATGGCACCGACCGGGACCTGCCGGCGATCCTGGTGGAAATCCGCAACGACCTGATCGCGGACGCCGATGGCATCGCCGAATGGGTCGGCCGGCTTGGCCCGGTGCTCCGGCCGTTCCATGCCGGTCAGGGTTAGCAGCGAAAGTGGTATCACCACTGCGATGTAAAAGTATGTGAATCAACAAAATACCCGGATTGCGGAGATCCTGAAAAAAATATTTCATAAGTCAACTATGTGCCTTGGCGACGCCACGGAAGACCGAAGAGGGACACAGATGACCGGGATCGTGAAAAGCTTAATCGGCGCTGCTGCGGCAGCCGCTCTCCTGACCGGAGTGTCGGCAAGGGCCGCCGACGACAAGATCGTTATCGGCGGCGCGCTGTCGCTGACCGGCCTCCAGGCGCCCCTCGATACGCCGGGCTTCAAGGGTGCGCAGGTCGCCGTCAAGTACCTGAACGACAACGGCGGCCTGCTCGGCAAGCAGGTCGAGTTCATCAACATCGACGGCAAGTCGGACCCGGTCACCGTCGGCAACGTCGCGGTCGAGCTGGTCGATCAGGGCGCCCAGATGATCCTGGCGCCGTGCGACTTCGATTTCGGCAGCCCCGCCAGCCGCGAAGCCCAGGCCGCCGACATCGTCGGGCTTTCGACCTGCGCTTCCGACCCGCTCTACAGTTCGTGGACGCTCGGCGACAAGCAGTTCACGCTGTCGATGTGGAACACTACGATGGGCGCGGTCGCGGCCGATTTCGCCAAGGAAAAGGGCTGGAAGACGGCCTATGTCGTCACCGACCAGTTCATCGCCTACACCAAGTCGCTGTCCAAGTATTTCGTGGCGCAGTTCAAGGCCGACGGCGGAGAGATCCTGCTGGAGGACACCTACACCAACGGCGACAACAACTTCTCGGCCCAGCTCGCCCGCCTCAAGGCGCTCGGCAAGAAGCCCGACGTGATCTTCGTCTCGTCCTACGGCACCGACATCGGCGTCATCATCCGGGCGCTTCGGGAAGTCGGCTACGACGCGCCGGTGCTGGGAGGCGACGCCTACGACGACCCGGCGCTGCATGCGGCGCTGGGCGAGCAGATGGGCAACGGCGTCTATTTCGTCACCCATACCTGGATGGGTCCGGAAGCGCATCCCGACATGCCCAAGTTCATCGGGCTCTACAAGCAGATGTTCGGCGAGGATCCCGACACCTCCTTCGTCGCGACGGGCTGGGACAGCGTGATGATGCTGGCCCAGGCGGTCAAGGCGGCGGGATCGACCGACGGCGCCGATGTGGCCGAGGCGCTGGAGGAGGGCGAATTCAAGCTCCTGACCGGCGACCTCAACTACGGCACCGCCGAGGAAGGCCATGCGCCGGACAAGGCGGCCGTGCTGCTCGAACTCAAGGGCGGCAAGCCGCAGTTCCTCGGCTGGCGCCGTCCCGAGAGCGTTCCGGCTCCCTGATGACGGGACCTTCCGATAAGGGCGCTTCTCTTCGGGTCGTCGATGTCGCGGTCGAATTCTCCGGGCTCCGGGCCTTGGACGGCGTTTCCCTGACGCTGTCCCCCGGAGAGATCGTCGGGCTGATCGGTCCCAACGGATCGGGCAAGACGACGCTGATCAACGCGATCACGGGCCAGGTCCCGCTCGCCGGCGGCCGCGTCGTCCTGGGCGACCGGACGCTCTCCGGTCTGGCGCCGCGCGACATCGCCTTGCTCGGCCTGTCGCGCTCCTTCCAGATCGTCCGGCTGTTCAACAACATGACGGTGATCGAGAACGTCGAGGCGGGAGCACTGGCGCACGGCCACGGCCTCCGCACGGCGAGGGCCAAGGCGGAAGCCTTGCTGGACGAGTTCGGCCTGAGCAGGCGCGCCGACGATCTCGGCGGCAACCTCAGCTACGGCGACAAGCGGCGGGTCGAGATCGCGCGGGCGCTGGCGTCCGATCCGGCCTTCCTGATGCTGGACGAGCCCGCCGCCGGCATGAACGAGTCGGAGACCGAAACGCTGCTTCACAAGCTGTCGGCGCTGCCGGCCAGCCGGGGTCTGGGGCTTCTGATCATCGACCACGACATGGGCCTGATCATGCGCCTGTGCGACCGGCTGCACGTGCTGGCCTTCGGCCGGACCATCGCGGAGGGCAAGGCCGCCGATATCCGGAAAGATCCCGCCGTGATCCAAGCCTATCTCGGGTCGGAAGCCGGAGTTGGGGCGGCCCATGCTTGAACTGACCGACGTAGAGGTCCGCTACGGCGCCATCCGCGCCGTGCGCGGCATCTCGCTCAAGGCGGAAAAGGGCGAGCTGGTGGCGCTGCTCGGCGCCAACGGCGCCGGCAAGACATCGACCCTGATGTGCATCGCCGGCGCCCTGAAGGCGGCGGCCGGGACGATCCGCCTGGACGGCAG
>NZ_JCACHA010000099.1:0-3935 GCF_059503625.1 Skermanella sp. | reverse complement strand
GATTCACCGGGACGATCTGGTCCTATCCTGACCCGCCTTATCCGGAATTCACCATGATCGAAGCCGTCCTCTGGGACATCGACGGCACGTTGCTGGACAGCGAGCCCTTTCACTTCAAGTCGATCGTCGCCGTCTGCGAGGCCCATGGCCAGACGGTGCCGAAATCCGATTACGACCGCCTGCTCGGCCGCTCGATGGCGGAAGTCTACGCCATGCTGAACGCGGCGCAGCCGATGCCGCTCGACCTGCCGCAACTGGCGGCGGCCTGCTCCGACTATTACATCGCCCATGTCGCCGACGTACCGGCACGGACCGGCGCGCTTGAGAAGGTGGCGGAACTGGCGGAGCGCGGCATCCCGCAAGCCTGCGTCTCCAACAGCGGACGCCGGGTCGTTGATGCCAATTTCAGCGGCATCGTGAGCACGATCGCGATGCCCGGCGCCCTGCGCTTCGCCCTGTCGCGCGACGATGTCGCCCACGGCAAGCCTCACCCCGAACCATACCTCCGAGCCGCCGAGCGGCTGGGCGTCCACCCCTCCGCCTGCCTCGTGGTGGAGGACAGCCCGATCGGCGCCCGCTCCGGCAAGGCCGCCGGCATGGTCACGATCGCGTGGCCGCAGCATGCGACGCTGGAGTTCGACACGGTCAATCACCTGATCGCCGAATTGCATGAACTGGACTGGCCGGCCTTCTTCCGCTGACCGGCGGACCAGCCCTGATGTGAACGGTCCGGAGATGGCCGATGCGCGTTCTGCGGCCTTCTCCGAACCGGAAAAATCGCATAAGGTCCCGCAACTTACTCCAAGAGCCGGAGAGAATGGCCTGTGAGAATACTTTCGCCGCGTAGGTCGGTCTAGAGCGAAGCGGCAGCCGACATAGTATGCGCCTGCTTGTCGGCTGCCGCTTCGCTCTAGACCGACCTACGGCATGAGCGTCTTCACCGGTCAACATCTCAGGCCCTTGGCATCACATGAATCTCGATCTGGGAGCGCCCGCCGTGACTGCCGTCAAGCACACCGTTGATCCCTTGCAGGGGGAGATGCAGCAGTTGGGGAGCGCAGCGCGCGCCGCAGCCGCAGTGCTTGCCCTGGCCCCGACGACCCAGAAGAACGAGGCGTTGCGCGCGGCGGCAGCCGCCCTTCGCTCCCGCGTGCCGGAGATCCTGGCCGCCAATGCCCGCGACTTGGCCGCAGCCGTGGCGCGCGGCACCGCCGCCTCCCTGATGGACCGGCTGAAGCTGGATGAGGCGCGGGTAGAGGGCATCGCCAAGGGCCTGGAAGAGGTGGCGGCCCTGCCCGACCCGATCGGCGCCGTCATGGCGGAGTGGGAGCGCCCCAACGGCCTGAAGATCGCCCGCGTCCGCGTGCCGCTCGGCGTGATCGGCATCATCTACGAGAGCCGCCCCAACGTTACCGCCGATGCCGGCGGACTGTGCCTGAAGTCCGGCAACGCCTGCATCCTGCGCGGCGGTTCCGACAGCTTCGAATCCTCCAGCAGCATCACCGCCTGCATGCAGGCCGGCCTGAAGGCCGCAGGATTGCCCGAAGCGTCGATCCAGCTCGTCCCCACCACCGACCGCGCCGCCGTCGGCATCATGCTGACGATGACCGACGACATCGACGTGATCATCCCGCGCGGCGGCAAGTCGCTGATCCAGCGCGTCGCGGCGGAAAGCCGAATTCCGGTCATCAAGCACCTGGACGGCATCTGCCACGTCTATGTCGATGCCGCCGCCGACCCGAAGAAGGCGCGCGACATCGTCCTGAACGCCAAGATGCGCCGGACCTCCGTCTGCGGCGCCGCCGAGACCCTGCTGGTGGACCGCGCCATCGCCCAACCCCAGCTTCCCGGACTGGTCAAAGCCCTGATCGAGGCCGGCTGCGAGGTTCGCGGCGACGAGACGGTCCAGGCGCTGGACGACCGCGTCATCCCGGCCACCGCTGCCGACTGGGACACCGAATATCTCGACGCCATCATCTCCGTACGCGTGGTGGACGGCATCGACGCCGCCGTCGAGCATATCAACCGTCACGGCTCGCACCACACCGACAGCATCGTGACCGAGGACGCCGCCACGGCGGAAACCTTCCTCAACCACGTGGACAGCGGTATCGTGCTGTGGAACGCCTCGACCCAGTTCGCCGACGGCGGCGAGTTCGGCATGGGCGCCGAGATCGGCATTTCCACCGGCAAACTGCACGCGCGCGGCCCGGTCGGGGCGGAACAGCTCACCAGCTACAAGTATCAGGTGCGCGGCTCCGGGCAGATCCGTCCATGACTCGCGCCTTGCGGGCGGCCGGGAGCAGGACGGCAGAGTGAAGCGGGTCCATCTCTACAGCGGCCGTTTCTGGGCCGGCCGCAAGGTCGGACTGCTCGGCGGCTCCTTCAACCCGGCCCATGACGGCCACCGCCACATCAGTCTGCTGGCGCTGAAGCTGCTCGGCCTCGATTACGTCTGGTGGCTGGTCAGTCCGCAGAATCCGCTCAAATCGACACGCGACATGGCGTCGCTGGAAGAGCGGCTGGTCAGCGGCCAACTGGTCGCCCGGCATCCCCGGATCGTCGTCACCGATATCGAGTGCGAACTGGACACGCGCTTTACGGCACAGACACTTGCCGGGCTCCACGGGCACTTCCCCCATACCCGTTTCGTCTGGCTGATGGGGGCGGACAACCTGACGCAAATACCGCGCTGGCAGAACTGGACGCGAATCTTTGCCAGCACACCCGTTGCAGTCTTCAGCCGGCCTCCATATTCTTTAAGTGCGTTGCATGGCAAAGCCGCGCAACGCTACAGGTGTCGCCGGGTCGGCCAAAACCGGGCGCGGGGGCTTCCAGCGATGGAGCCGCCAGCCTGGGTATTTTTCCAGAACCCGCTGCATCCGGCATCGGCGACGGAAATCCGGAAACGACGCGCGCAAGCAGCGGCGGCGGCTTCCGGCGGTCAACCGGTTTAACAGAGGTGAGAGCCATAACCACGCAAACCCAAAACGCTCCCGAAGCAACTGCAATCGCCGGGAAGCTATCCAAACAGTTCTCTGAGGAATTGCCGAAGCAACTCAGCGAACTCGCCGTCAAGTCGCTGGACGACGACAAGGCCGAAGATATCGTCGTCATCGACCTCGCCGGTAAAACCTCCATCGCGGACTACATGGTCGTAGCGTCGGGCCGCTCCTCGCGGCAGGTCGGCGCCATGGCCGAACATCTGCGCGAGAAGCTGAAGGTCGCCGGCGCTCCCGCGGTCGAGGTCGAAGGCATGGCGCAGGCCGACTGGGTGCTGATCGATGCCGGAGACGTCATCATCCACCTGTTCCGCCCGGAAGTCCGCACCTTCTACAATCTGGAGAAGATGTGGGGCGTCGAGCCGCCGGCAGCGTCCCAGCAGGCTGCCCTGTACGCCTGACGGGATCCGAAGCCTCATGAAGATCTGGCTCGCCGCCGTTGGGCGGGCGCGGGCCGGGGCGGCGCGCGACCTCTACGATGAATACGCCCGGCGCATGACTTGGCCTCTCACGCTCAAGGAGGTCGAATCGAAGAAACGCGCGCCGCCGGACGAACTCAAGCGCCTGGAAGCGGACCTCCTTCTGGCGGCCATACCCAATGCTGCCATGATCGTGGCGCTCGATGAACGGGGAACCACCCTGTCCAGCGAGCGTTTTGCCGAACGCTTGGGTGTCTGGCGCGACCAGGGAGTGGGCGATGTCGCCTTCCTGATCGGCGGGGCCGACGGCCACGGCGAAGCGGTCGGCAAACGGGCCGACCTGATGCTGGCGCTGGGACCCATGACATGGCCGCACCTGATGGTCCGCGCCATGATCGCGGAACAACTGTATCGGGCTCAACAGATTCTGGCGGGACACCCCTATCATCGGGCATAAACCAGCCAGGGCTTCCGCCGCTGAAACGGAACGTTTACCAAACTGGGATAGTGCTAT
>NZ_JCACHA010000098.1:0-3946 GCF_059503625.1 Skermanella sp. | reverse complement strand
TCGACGTCGAGAGGAAGGCGATGTCGAAGTTGAAGCGGCGGATGGCCTGGGCGGCGGTGTCGCCGACGCAGGACTGGTTCTCGCGCTCGACCTCCCCGCCGGTGTGGTAGAGCCGGCAGGCAGAGTTCTTCGCCAGGAAGGCGGCAACGACGAAGTCGTTGGTGACGACCTTGATATCGCTCCGGTCGGCAAGAAGCCTGGCGATTTCCAGCGTGGTCGTGCCGGCGTCCAGGTAGACGACGGCGTCGGCCGGGATCAGTCCGGCGGCGACGCGGCCGATGGCAGCCTTTTCGGCGTGCTGAAGGCGGGCCTTGACGACATGCGACGGCTCGTTGGAGATCCGCTCCGGCAGGCAGATGCCGCCGGTCACCGTCATGACCTGCCCTTCCCGCTCCAACTGCTGGATGTCGCGCCGCACCGTCATGTGCGACACGCCCAGCATGTCGGTCAGCTCGGCAATGCTGATCACGCCCCGCCCGACCAGACGGGACGCGATGAAGCTTTGCCGCTCCGCCGGGATCATCGGCGCCTTGGCCATCGCCGCTCGCTCAGCTCCGGCGGCGATAGGGCTGGAACCAGCCGAGGCCGGCTTCGGTACCGTTGCGCGGATTGTACTCGCAGCCGATCCAGCCCTTGTAGCCGACCCGGTCCAGCGTCTCGTAGAGGTGCGGGTAGTTTGTCTCTCCCCCGTCCGGCTCGTTGCGGAGCGGGACCGAGGCGATCTGAACGTGACCGATATGCTTGCCCATGCGCTCGATCAGCCGGGTCAGGTCGCCGTCCATGATCTGCGCGTGGTAGAGGTCGAGCTGGACCGCGACGTTGGGGCGGTCGATCTTCTCGACCCAGCCGACCGCGTCCATCTGGTGGGCGACGAAATAGCCGGGGATGTCGCGGCTGTTCAGCGGCTCGATCAGGACGGTGATGTCGTCGCCGGCCAGAGTGTCGGCGGCGTGGCGCATGTTGGCGACGAAGGTTTCCTCGCACGCCGCGCAGTCGAGGTCGCGGGTGATGCCGGCCATCGCATGGAGGACGGGCACCTTGAGGATCAGGGCGTAATCACGGGCGGTCTGGAGGTTCTTGCGGAACTCCTCCTCGCGGCCGGGGATTGCCGCCATGCCACGCTCGCCCGCCGCCCAGTTGCCGGGTGGCATGTTGAACAGGGCCTGGGTCAGGTTGTGGCGCTTCAGGCGCTCGGCGATCTCGTTGCGGTCGAAGTCGTAGGGGAACAGGAATTCCACGGCCTCGAACCCGGCTTCGGCGGCTTTGCCGAAGCGGTCGAGGAAGGGAACCTCCGTGAACATCAAGGTCAGGTTGGCGGCGAACCGGGGCATGTGCAGTCTCCTGATGGGCCGGCTTTTCAGCCGATGGCCTGCTGTGCGTCGAAGAAGAAGCGTTCCTTGCCGAAATTGCCGGACTTGAGCGCCAGCGAGATCGGACGGTCCACCGCGCGGACCCAGGGGACCCCCGGCGCTATCTGCGGCCCGATGTGGAAGCCGGTGACGCCGAGCGACTGCACGACGATGCCGGAGGTTTCGCCGCCGGCCACGATGAAGGTGTCGAAGCCTTCGTTGGCCAGCAGCGTCGCCAGCTTGCCGAAAACCCGCTCGACCGCGGCGCTCGCCTTGTCCGCGCCGAACTTCTTCTGGATCTCGCCGAGATTGGCCGGGTCGGTCGTGGCGTAGATCAGCGGGGCGAGGTCGCCGGCGGGCTGGGAGGTGATCCAGGCGAACAGCTCGTCGGCATAGCCGGCGTCGTTCATGCAACGCACGACATCGACGGCCTGCGACGGAGCGGACTGCTTGTAGAGGGCCACCTGAGCGTTGGTCATCTGCGAGCACGAACCGGACAGCACCACGGCCCGCTTGCCCGACGGCTTGCCGGCGGCAGCCGCCTGCTCCGGATCGGACAGGCGTTCGGTCCAGGCCTTCGCCATGCCGTCGGCGAGGCCGGAGCCGCCGGTCACCAGCTTCATGCCGGCGACGGCGCGTCCGACCGTTTCGACATGGGCGGAGTTCAGCACGTCGAGGACGGCGTAGCGGTTGCCGTCGGCCCGCAGCTTGTCGAGGGACGAACGGACGGCTTCGACACCCAAATCGACGTCGTCGCTCTTGACGTTGCCGCACTTGCCCTTGGACTGGGCTTCCATCAGGCGCATCAGGTTGGCGTCGAGCATCTGCGTCACCGGATGGTGGCGCATGCCGGACTCGTTCAGCGGCACGCCGTTGACGAAGAGGTAGCCGTTGTAGATGGTCCGGCCGTTGACCGGCAGGGCAGGACAGACGACCGTGAAGTCTTCGCCCAGCGCGTCGAGCAGCGCGTCGGTGACCGGCCCGATATTGCCCTTGGCGGTGCTGTCGAAGGTCGAGCAGTACTTGAAGAAGAACTGCTCGCAGTCCCGTGCTGTCAGCCAGTCCAGCGCCTGGAGGCTCATGGAGATCGCTTCATCGACCGGGCATGAACGCGACTTGAGGCTGATGACGACGGCGTCGGCTTCGACCTGGAGAGCCTTGTCCGGCACGCCGTTGAGCTGGATCGTGCTGAGGCCGTTGGCGACCAGGAAGCCCGCGATGTCGGTTGCCCCGGTGAAATCGTCGGCGATGATCCCAAGGCGCATCATGGCTTGCTCCGGTCCGGAAGGTCGATGCCGGCAAAGGTCTTGATGACGGCGCTATCGTCCAGCTTGCCGTAGCCGGCGTTGCTGGCGTTGGCGAACATCGTGTAGGCGGTGGAGGCCAGCGGCAGCGGGAACTTCAGGGTGCGGCCGGTTTCGGTCACCAGCCCCAAGTCCTTGACGAAGATGTCCACCGCGGATTTCGGCGAGTAGTCGCCGTCCACCACATGCTTCATCCGGTTCTCGAACATCCAGGAATTGCCGGCGGCGTTGGTCACGACGTCGTACATCAGGTCGAGCGGGATGCCGGCGCGGGCCGCCAGCGCCATCGCTTCCGCTCCCGCCGCGATGTGGACGCCGGCGAGAAGCTGGTGGATGATCTTGACGGTGGCGCCCAGGCCGATCTCGGCCCCGATTTCGTAGACCTTGCCGGCGACGGCGTCGAGCAGCGGGCGGAGCTTGGCGAAGGTCTCGGCGGAGCCGGCCGCCATGACGGTCATGTCGCCGGCCGCCGCCTTGGCCGCACCGCCGGACACGGGGGCGTCCAGCATGAGCAGGCCGTGTTCCTTGAGGCCCGCTTCGATCGAGCGTGCCTCGTCGGCGGAGATCGTCGCCGACACCATCACGGCGGTACCGGGCTTCAGCTTGGGCGCCAGGGCGTTGTCGCCGAACAGCACGGCCTTGCACTGCGCCGCGTTGACGACCAGCAGCAGGACGGCGTCGAGCTTTTCCGCGAAACCGGCGGCATCGGCCGCGACTTCAGCGGCGCCGGCCTGTTTGAGTTCGGCGCGGGCAGCTTCGTTCAGGTCGATACCATAGGTCTGAAGGCCGGCCCGGACACAGGACTTCGCAGCCCCCATGCCCATGGAGCCAAGCCCGACGACGCAGACGTGGAAAGCGCTGACTGACGCCACGACGGTCCCTCCGGGGTTGTTTGCTTACGGCAGAATGTTTGCTTGGCTGACTAATTATCACAAATCTTCAAATTCACAAGACGAAATTCACATATTTTCACATAGCGGGGCATGACGGACGGCGTTGCGAATCATTTGCATTATCAATCGCGACTGTTATCATGCGATCGTCTCTTTTCTGGTGAGGTCGTATGTGCGAGCAGTGCGAAGCCGAACCCTCGGTATTGTCGAAATCGGCCAGGAGCCGCCGCAAGCTGTGGGAGATCCCGTCCCATCTCCACTGCTCGGTCATCGGCACCTGCCTGTCCATGGACGACCTGCGCAAGCTGACGCGCAAGGGCGGCATGCGGATCTCGGACGATGCGACGGACTATTGCGTCCACAGCTATTTCGTCCGGGAAGCGGGGACGGAAAGCAAGCT
>NZ_JCACHA010000097.1:0-3946 GCF_059503625.1 Skermanella sp. | reverse complement strand
CCGGGGCCTGCTCCGGCTGCCAGATGGCATCGGTGACGATCGAGGGCATCCAGACCAAGCTGGTCGAGAAGCTTGGCGAGCTGGTCCGCGTCATTCCCCACACCATGATGGCGGCGGAGTAAGCGGCGATGGGCATTTACCTGGACAACAACGCCACCACCCGCGTCGATGACGCTGTCGTCGCCGAAATGCTGCCGCTCTTCACCGAGCATTTCGGCAACCCATCCTCGATGCACGGCTACGGCGCCGCCGTCGGCGGCAAGATCGAGTGGGCGCGCGGCGAAGTGCAGAAGCTGCTCGGTGCCGCCTTCGACACCGAGATCGTGTTCACCTCGGGCGGCACGGAATCCGACAACACCGCGATCCTGTCGGCGCTGAAGGCCTATCCCAAGCGCCGCGAGATCGTGACCTCTGTCGTCGAGCACCCGGCCGTCCTCAGCTTCTGCGACTACCTGGAAAGCAAGGAAGCCTACAAAGTCCACCGCATTCCGGTGGACGGCAAGGGCGACCTTGATATGGCGGCCTACGAGGCGGCCCTGTCGGAGAACGTCGCCATCGTCTCGATCATGTGGGCCAACAACGAGACCGGCACCATCTTCCCGGTCGAGCAATTGGCTGTCATGGCGAAGAAGGTCGGCGCGCTGTTCCACACCGATGCGGTGCAGGCGGTCGGCAAGATCCCGATGGATCTCGCCAACTCGGAAATCGACATGCTGTCGCTTTCCGGACATAAGCTCCACGCCCCCAAGGGCGTCGGCGCGCTGTACCTGAAGCGCGGCATCCGCTTCCGTCCGCTGTTTCGCGGCGGCCATCAGGAGCGCGGACGCCGGGCCGGCACCGAGAACGCTCCGGCCATCGTCGGCCTGGGCAAGGCCTGCCAGCTGGCGCGCGAAGCCCTGCCGATCGAACTGGGACAAGTCGCGGCATTGCGCGACCGGCTGGAAGCGGCGCTGATCGAGGCGATTCCCAACTGCTTCGTCACCGGCAACCCGGCCAACCGGCTGCCGAACACCGCCAACATCGCTTTCGAGTTCATCGAGGGCGAGGCGATCCTGCTGCTGATGAACGAGTTCGGCATCGCCGCCTCGTCCGGTTCGGCCTGCACCTCCGGCTCGCTCGAGCCGAGCCATGTCATGCGGGCGATGGGTGTTCCCTATACCGCAGCCCATGGCGCCACCCGCTTCTCCCTGTCGCGCGATACCACGCAGGCGGAGATCGACAAGGTGATCGAGGTCATGCCGGGAATCATCGAGCGGCTGCGCAAGCTGTCGCCCTACTGGACCAATCAGGGCGCCAGCACGGCATTCCAGCCGGTCTATTCCTGACCGAATCTATTTGTTAGAACAACCTTAGGTTGGTCTAAAGCGAAGCGGCAGCCGACATCGACGCGCCCGCTTGTCGGATGCCGCTTCGCTTTATCCGACCTACGAGGAATAGCCCGCTGAACAGGGTCTCACAGCGGTCAATTTCATCCCCCCGTGTCCGTTTTTTGAGGCTATTGCGATGATCGAACCGCGCCTCGTCACGATCAACGACACCACGCTCCGCGACGGTGAACAGACCGCCGGTGTGGCCTTCACGATCGACGAGAAGATCGCCATCGCCCGCGCCTTGGACGCGGCCGGCGTCCCCGAACTCGAGATCGGCATTCCCGCCATGGGCGAGGAAGAGCGCGAGAGCATCCGCGCCGTCGTGGCCGCCGGACTTGCCCGTGCCCGCCTGATGGTCTGGTGCCGCATGCGGGGCGACGATCTGGCTCTGGCGAAGGACTGCGGCGTGTCGATCGTCAACATGTCCATGCCGGTGTCGGATCTCCATATCCAGCGCAAGCTGGGACGCGACCGCGCCTGGGCGCTCCAGCAGATCGACTATCAGATCCGCGCGGCCAAGGATCTGGGCATGGACGTGAACTTCGGAGGCGAGGACAGCTCCCGCGCCGACATGGACTTCATGCTCCAGGTGGCGGAAACCGTGCAGGCGGCGGGCGGGCAGCGCTTCCGCTTCGCCGATACGATGGGCGTGCTCGACCCGTTCGAAACATTCGCCTGCATCCAGCGTCTGCGCGCCAACACGGATCTGGAGATCGAGATCCACGCCCACGACGATCTGGGGCTGGCCACCGCCAACTCGCTGGCCGCCGTGCGCGGCGGGGCGACCCATATCAACACCACCGTCAACGGGCTGGGCGAGCGGGCCGGCAACGCCGCGCTGGAAGAGATCGTGATGGCGATGCGCCATCTCTACCGGCTGGACAGCGGCGTCGATTCGCTGCGGCTTGCGGCAATTTCCGAACTGGTGGCGGCTGCATCCAACCGGCCGGTCCCGATCAACAAGAGCATCGTCGGCGGCGCCGTCTTTACCCATGAATCCGGCATCCATGTCGACGGGCTGATGCGCGATCCGCTGACATATCAGGGTATCGATCCTGCCGAACTGGGCCGGCGGCACAGCATCGTGCTGGGCAAGCATTCCGGCTCGGCCGCGATCAAGCTGGCCTATTCGGGCCTTGGCATAGAGGTCAGCGACATCGAGGCTCAGGCGATCCTGCCGCGTGTGCGCAGTCTGGCGGGTTCCCACAAACGGCCGCCGACCTCCGACGAACTCGTCCGGTTTCATTGCGAAATCGTGGTAGAGAACTCAGCAAAAGCGGCTTTGGTTTCCTGACACACCATAAGCGGGAGGTTCCCGGCATGACCGGAGTGAGCGACGCAACCCCCGACCAGTCTTCCCCGGCCCTTGGGGGCGAACTCGGTATCTGGCGATTGCTATGCGAGGATGTGGCGTGCGTCGCACAGCGCGATCCAGCCGCCCGCGGAACCTTCGACGTCCTGACCTGCTATCCCGGTATTCACGCGCTGATCGCCTACCGGATCTCCAATGCCCTGTGGCACCGTGGCGCACGCTGGCCCGCTCGCTTTTTGAGCTATATGGGGCGCATGATCACCAACATCGATATCCATCCCGGCGCAACCATCGGACGCCGCTTCTTTATCGACCATGGAGCGGGCGTCGTGATCGGTGAGACCTCGGTGGTCGGCGACGATGTCACGCTTTACCATGGTGTCACCCTGGGCGGAACGAGCTGGAACAAAGGCAAGCGCCACCCGGCGCTGGAAGACGGCGTCATGTGCGGGGCGGGCGCCAAGATCCTGGGGCCGATCACGATCGGCCGCAACGGCAGGGTAGGGGCCAATTCGGTGGTGACCAAGGATGTCCCGGCCGAGATGACGGTGGTCGGCATCCCCGGCCGCATCGTCAAGCCGGTCGAGCGCCGCTTTACCGACCATGGCATCGACCTGGATCACCACCTGATGCCCGACCCGGTCGGCCGGGCGCTCGCCTGCCTGATCGACCACATTAACAGGATCGAAAACCGTCTGGAGCAGCATACCGCCGATGAAGTCACCGGCGCCCTGCACGATGCCCTGGAGGGCATCGTCTGTGCCCGGTGCGGCAACAGCTGCGACCAGCCCGGCTGCATCCTGCCGGGGTGTGAAAACACGCCCGGCGGACCTTCCTGCAAGCATTGAGATTTCGCTCTGAACCTCCAGAACCATGAGGAATACCCGGATGAGCAGCTTTTATGACGAATTGGAAGATCTCGAAACCGCCGAGGATTTCCTGCGGTTCTTCGGAATCGAGTTCGATGCCCGTGTCGTCCACGTCAACCGGCTTCATATCCTCCAGCGGTTCCACGATTACCTGACCGAGGAAACCAACCTCGACACGCTGTCCGACGAGCTGCTGCGCGACCGCTACAAGGCGCTGATTTCCCAGGCCTATGCCGACTTCGTCAAGTCGGACGCGATCGCGGAGAAGGTGTTCAAGGTCCACAAGGAGCAGGCCGACCGGCACAATGCCAGCTTCGTCTCGCTCGAGAGCCTGACGCTCGCCGGCGTCCGGTGACAAAGCCGACAACCAATAACTCCTGTCAGATAGGCGACAA
>NZ_JCACHA010000096.1:0-35476 GCF_059503625.1 Skermanella sp. | reverse complement strand
GCTGTAAGGGTGGGTTCGGACGGCACCACGTCCAAACCCACCCTTACAGCTATATGGGTGGACGAAAACGACATTGGGCACATCCGTTTTATGGATCCAGCGTCCGTCCAAACCGGAAAGCTGATGAGCGATGCCGGAACATTCAATGGCATCGAGAAAATCACGGTCAACGGTTCTGGAGGTGCGTCGATAACCAATCATGGCAAGTACGACAAGTATGGCCCTGGCATTACCGCTGTTGGAACAAGCGGTAATGACCGCTTCCAGAGCGTGTATGAGTCGGACATATTCACGGGCGGTGCCGGGAACGACCAATTCCGTGTCGGCGGAGGAAATGACGTTGTGTTCTCTGAACCCAACGATAGCGATACATTCTACTTTGAGTCATGGAGCGTCTACACGCACGGAAAGACAACCATAACCGGTTTCAACGGTGCTGGTGTATCTGGTGGAGATATCATCCATCTCGGGGATATAAGCGGAGGCGGATATCAGGACGTCAAAATAAGTGAGTCGAACGGAAAGACTTCGTTCACGGTGGACTCATGGTCCGGAGCAGGATCTGATACATGGACCGTAGATGCGGTCGGGCTGAAACAGGACGTGGACTACTTCTTCGTTTAAAACGCCTTCGCAGTCCACACCCTCAGCCTCTTGGGTTTCTGGCTGATGCGGCTCGGTGCTGGCGGGTGTGGCCTACGGCTGGTCGATACTGGCTGGCGGCTGGTCGATAACGACTTCGCCGTTCTCGATGGTGACCATTCGCTTAAGAGCGGCGCGAATATGCAAGGCGTTGTCCTCGGCCGCCGACGCCGCATCCTGCTCCAACGCTTTAGGCGATAGGCCGCAGACTCGCTCTGCGAGAAACATCTGCGCCTTGACGTCGCCCTTCTGCGCGGACGTGATCAGCCAGTCCATCGTATTCGCCTGGAGCATGGCGCGGCCGCGTGACCATGCTGCCTGAAGCTCTGGAATATCCTTTAGTTTCTGCGCAAGAGTGTTACGGTTCAATCCAAGGAAGTCGGCGGCCGCATCCTTCGTCATCCAACGGGCTGCCAGCTTTTCGAGCTGGACGGGATCGACCTCGATTGGAGGACGGCCAGCCAGCGATTTAGTATTTCTTGGCATTGAAAACTACCTCTTTTCCGTGTCGAGCGCTTGAAAACATTGTTGCTGCATTCCTTCGCTCGGGCCTTGGATCAACCACCCGGCGAATTCGCCAAACCTAAACCACTCGATAGCGTCATGGCCTAGGATCTGTGGGTTTATGGGGCGCTGGACGCCGCCGAGGCTCAGTTCCTTGGCGACAATCTCGTTCGGCTCGACACCGGCGGCGACCTTACCGGCGAGCGTCAGGCGGGCGAAGACGGTGGCAGGATAGCCGCTGACGGCTTCGGTCTTGTCGAAGACGACGATAGCGCCCCCGGGCTTTACCTTGCGCCGCAACTCGGCAATGAGCCTGACTCGATCCTCCGGCGGCATGAACATCAGGACGAGGAAGGCGACGGCGAGGTCGAACGGCTCGTAGATGAACTTCGACGCATCGACGTTGAGGATCTGGCCGGGGCCGCGGTACTGCTCGGCCATATGCGCTGACGACTCCAACGCGATGAACTCGGCGTGGCGATCTCTAAGCGTCAGGTCGAGCGCGTTGCCGACGTTTCCGGTGCTGGCGCCGATGTCGTAGACGAGACCGCGTTCGGGAATGTAGTGGCGGGCGATATGGCTGATCGCGTTCGTCGCCATCTCGTACCATGGCAGTTGCTCCCGGACATGCCGGTCGAAGCCTGCGGCGACGTCAGCGCGTTCAAACGTCCAGTTCCTGGGGATCTCGAAGGACTGGTCAGGCATGGCTGCTCCTTCACGCGCGAGGCGTGTGCGTTTAGGTGACACGAAATTGTGTGGATTTGCCTTAGCCGATTTCTCGGTCCTACATCTGGAGGTTGTTCAGGTATTTATCTGTACTGCCTACAGCGTGCAGACTATTCTCTTAATCAAGAGAGACGAACAAGACGCCAACGAAACGAACAACCGGAGCAAATCAAATGATCGCCATCATCGAACAGACCGCGCAGATCGAAGATCTTTCCACCGCCCAGCTTGTCGCCTTCTACAACGAGCGCGCTGCCAAGCCGGTCAAGAAGTTCGCCACTCGCGCAATCGCCATCAAGCGCATCACCGAATTGCTCAACGCCACCCAGGAGACCGAGACCATGGACACTGTCACCGAAGAAGCCGTCGAAGCCGCTGTCGTCGCCGTAGAGAACATCCCGGTCGTTGAGCAGGCCCGCAAGGCATTGGACGCGAGCGATCCGGTCGAGACCTCCAACGAGCTGCCGGCCATTACCGATCTTGAGCACCTGGTGCTCGACGGACTGGCCGAAAGCGACTTCCAGGACGGCAGCGATCCGGAAGATGAAAAAATGGTTTGGTCCTGGTCCGCTACCGACGTCCTGAGCAGCAAGAAAAGCGCGGGCGGTGTCGTCGCCAGCTTGGTGAAGAAGGGCCTCGTCCATCACGCGCCGAAGTCGGGCGACACTCCCGAAACCATCGGTTTCACCGCACTTGGCGCCAAGGTCTACCGCGAAGTCGTCCAGAAGCAGCCGAAGCCGGTCGTTGGCAAGGCTCCGAAGGCAGCGAAAGAGCCGAAGGCCCCCAAGGCACCCAAGGCCGAGAAGGAGCCGAAGGCACCGTCGAAGGTCGAGATCATGTTCGACATGATCCGGCAGGAAGGGGGCGCGCTGAAGTCCGAACTGCTCAAGGTTTGCGGTTGGAAGGGTTGCGCGGTTGCTCTCGGTCGCGCCTGCGAGAAGAACAGCATGGAACTGAGCAAGACGAAGCTGGAAGGCGGCGATTGGACCTACAAGGCGGTCGCAAAGGCAGCCTGATCGACCATGACGCGGGGCTTCGGCCCCGCTCCTTCCTTCTCTCACAGGAGTGCGGCGAGTTATGGCAACGATCGACCAAATCCTACAGGACGTGTACGGCGTCACCGTTTTCAACGCGCCGACGATCACGCTCATATGGGCGGCCGAGTTCATGGCGAAGCGCGACGGCGTCGAAGTCGCCAAGGCGGAACTGAGCGAGGCGAACCGACGACGAGAACGAGCGGGGAAAGGACTGGCCCACCTTGAGTTCGGGCACCCGCTCTTTTGAACGCCAGACGGGCGAGGCTTCGGTCTCGCCCTTTCGCGTTGCGCGATCATGGCGTCAGCTTGCCCCTGACGAGATCGTTGTAGATCGAGACGACGGACTTCGCGCTCCTCTGGTTCCAATCGCTTCGAAGGAGGATCTTCTGCATATGCTCCGCGATCCGGCTATCACCGAGTTGCAAGTTGACGTGCGGCAAGACCTTCATGCGGGCGAAGTCACGCGGGAAGGCGTCGAGGATCGGCTGCTTCTGGCGTGGCCGGTTGACTTGGTTCCAGGTCGTTCCCAGGAAGGCGGCTCGCATGGCGTCGCTCAGGTATGGCAGGGCAATCGTCTTGCCATGCTTGGCGGCCAGCCATTCGTGGAGCGGACGTTGAGCGTATCCAGGAGATCGGTACAGGCCCAGGCGAAACTCATCGATCCGGTCGCGGTAGTGGATCATGCCTTTCTTGCTGATGCAGAAATGACCGTCGGCGCCCATGCCGGACGCGACGACGTCTTCCTCTACGGCTGCATAGACATGGAGCATGGGCCAGCCGCATTCGAAGTCCGTCTTTTTCTCAACGCGCTTCGTTCTCGCCAGCTCGTAGAGATCGCGCTTCAAGGCCGGGAGATCGCGCGGCAGGAAGACGGGAACGAAGCGAACGCCGAACGCCTTGGCGTTGCGACGGGCGAGCGCGAAGTCTGTGCTCATATGGTTGTCGAGCATGAAGCTATAGGCCGTCACGCGCTTGCCCAGCTCCTGGAGGGCGAAGAGGATCGAGGCGCTGTCGATACCGCCGGACAGGAGAAGACCGACACTCTCGCCCTCGATGCGGCCCAGCTCGCCCAGGAGGATCGAGCGGACGTCGGGCTTCACCTTCATGGCTCGTATCCCGCCTGGACCTGATCGACACTCGAAACGTCGAGGCCGGTCGAGACCTTTTCCGGTTGAAGCGCACATGCCTCGAAATCCGCGGGACCGGTCGAGACCTGATCCGGCGCTGGCACACGTGCATCAAAGTTTTCGAGGCCGGTCGAGACCTGGAGGGCATCGCTCGACTTGATGCCGGTCGAGACCTTGCGCAGCACACCGTCGCGGACCGCCGCCGCTATGTGCGACATCATGACGGGCGGGACGGCGCGGCCCATACGTTCCCATTGTTGCTTGAAATTTCCCAGGAGCTGGAAGTCGTCAGGGAATGAGCAGATCCGGCGGACCTCCGCTATGGTAAAACTCTCCGGCCGGTCGGGGTGGTAGTAGTCGCAGGTTCCGCCGCCACGCGCCAGGACGGTAGGCGGTACGCGGTCCCAGGCGAGGCGCGTCTTCGTCATGCCGCTGGTTGCCCCAGGCTCCACGATGGCGTGACCTTCATCGAGCGTGCGGCCCGGTTTGGTGTGTCGCCACCATTCGGTCATGCGCGGTGACAGGCCCTCGCGGAAGCCCTCGGTCGAGCAGCCAGCCAGGGCGTCGCGCAGGGTGTAGTAGTAGGGAAACGGCTTCGGGTGGACCGGCGCAAGGTCGAGGTTATTGCGCACGCCGACGAATATCAGGCGCTGGCGCCCTTGCGGGACGCCGAGCCATTGGGAGTTGAGCAGCTTGGCGTTCACGCGATAGCCTGCCGACTTGAGCGCGTGCAGGATTTCGAGGAAGTAGCCCTTGGCGGTTCCCTTGACCAAGCCGGAGACGTTCTCCGCAACGAAGGTCTTCGGCTGGACGCCTTCGAGGATGCGTGAGTATTCGAAGAACAGATCGTCGGTCCGCTGGCTCGTGTCGGAGTAGGATTTCACCTTGCCCCATCCGGCCTCACGCTTCCCCGCCGTCGAGAAGGACGCGCAGGGCGGCGAGCCGTCGAGCAGGTCGAGTTCGCCGGGCTGCATGTTGATCGCGGCCAGGACATCGGCGGCGGTGATCGTGCGGATGTCGCGGCCGTCGAGGAAGGTGTAAGGCGACATGTTGGCTGCGTAGGTCGCACGCGCTGCCTCTACGAATTCGTTGGCATAGACCACCCGGAAGCCTGCCATTCGGTATCCGAGGGACGAGCCGCCGCCGCCTGAGAAGGTGCTTGCCACGGTGAAACCGTTCCAGGGGATAGCCGCAATCTCGGCCATCGTGGGAACGCGATAGGCTGGCTTACTCGTCGGCATGGTCGGCATCGTCGTCGGCCTGAACGAGCGGAACCACCTTCCCACCGGAGAACAAATATCCGCACTGCGGACATTCGTGCTGCGTCTCGATGG
Organism: Skermanella sp.; assembly: GCF_059503625.1. NCBI lineage: Bacteria > Pseudomonadati > Pseudomonadota > Alphaproteobacteria > Rhodospirillales > Azospirillaceae > Skermanella > Skermanella sp. The sequence continues at coordinate 30,106 of NZ_JCACHA010000096.1, read as the reverse complement.
TCTCGTCGTAGCTGTCGAAGTCGTCGGGCGGTGCCAGATCCGCCAGCGGCTGTATGTCTTCCAATGGCGCGAACAGGGTGTCGATCTCTCCCGGTTCGAAGCCGGTCAGGGTGAGGTCGAAGCCATCCGTCTTCAGGTCCGCCAGCTCGACGCGCAGCAGCTCGTCGTTCCAGCCGCCGCGAAGCGTCAGCTTGTTGTCCGCGATGACGTAGGCCCGCTTCTGCGCCTCGCTCCAGCCGGTCGCGACCATCACCGGGATTTCCTCGAGGCCGAGCTTATGGGCGGCGAGAACTCGACCATGGCCGGCGATGATCATGCCGGTTTCATCGACCAGAACCGGCATGGTCCAGCCCCATTCGCGGATCGACGCGGCGATGGCGGCAACCTGGGCGTCGTCATGCGTCCTGCTGTTGCGGGCGTAGGGCAGAAGGTCCGCGAGCGGGCGGCGCTCGACCTTGTCGGCAGCCCACGGTGCGGGCATGCCTGTGGGGCGCCCGCTTTCGGCGGTCGTTGTTGTCATGGTGGAATTCCGATTGTCAGAGAGAGGGATTACTGCGCGATTACTGAACCGCAGCTACGTTGTTGCGTATATCCACATCTACGTAAGTAGCTAAGTAAGCAAATACGTGAAGAGAAGGTCCCTCGCCGGGTGGCATCTTCCGGTTGTTCTATAGAAGAACAGCCGGAAGACACCGACAGGTTATAGGCTTGTGGGGGTCAAGCGCTGTCCTCGCTCGATCCTCCCCATGCTCGGCCCGAAGAGGGGCCTGCGCGTGGGTCCGGTCGATCTGCGGGAGCGCTTGACCTCGGATACTGATGCGCTGGTCGACCGCTCGTTGGCGGTCTCGGCAAAAAGGCATGAGGATACCGGCAAAGTCTAGTCCAATGGCAGCAGATTGGAAACCTACTTTACCGCACTCGCTTTCTGTAACATCCCCTTCTACGGCTTCGCCCAAGTTGGCACAGTTTTTTCCATAAAAACTGTTCGGCGATCCTAGTCAGCGCTTGTCGGTCTTCAGGTGGCGGGAAGCCCGAGGCGCAGCAGCATCGCAACCAAGCCGCCTTCGCTGATGGCCAGCGCGGCCTGGGACGGGGAGAGCCAGCGCCGTTCGCGCTCGCCCTTCTCCGGCCAGTCCTCCATCTCCTGCTCGACCTCCAGAAGAAAAACGGTGACCTGGCACTCGACGGATCGTTTTTCCGTCAGGCGCTTCTCGTAGCGGTAGGAGCCATAGGGGAGCTTTCCGACCTTGCCCCGGACTCCGGCTTCCTCGAAGGCTTCCTGGGCCGCCATGGTATGAGGCTTGGTGCCCTTCTCGGCCCATCCCTTGGGAATGATCCAGCGCCGCGTCTCGCGCGACGTGATCAGAAGCACCTCAAGGCGCTCCTCGACCAGCCGGAAGGGTAAGGCGGCAAATTGAACTCGGGGCTCTTGTCGTTTGCTCATGTCCCGATAACAGCCAGGCGTGCTCCCGACAGCAAGTTCTATAACCGGCAAGGATGATGGATCATAGGTAGGTTGCAGATCATAATAGAGCGCAGCCCTCAGTAGCGCCCTTTCCATATTGTCCCTTACACGGCCTCCATGGTAGGTGCCGCGTCTTCCGTAACATGTCCGACTTCCGAATTATGATGTTCGTTGGCGTACAGACGCTCTGGGCATAACCGCGTTTGGATGCCGACCATCGTTTAGGAAGAATCCCTGATGGACGGTAACTTGGAATCTCTGCGTGGGCGTCTGGAGAGACTGGTGGAACTGGCCCGACCGGATGATCGCCTCCGCCTGCAACACTCCATTACTCTCATCAGGCAGGCTGAGGCGGCGAGAGCGAAACGACAGGCCGTGGACGGTGCAGCGTGGCGCCATAGCTTGGACAGGTCTGCCGTCAGAGACGAGACCGGAAACGCATTCGATAAAACGATCCAGCGGCTCAGCTTGAGAAGCTGAGTGATGAACTGGGCTGCTGACCTGGCTCAAAGAAGGAGAACACATGATTTACAATTCTCAAGGTGCTGTTCCTCAGTCTTCCGAAACGCTTGCCAATTCAGAAGCCCGGAACAAACGCTTGGAAAGGTTATCGGAATTGAGTCAGCAGACTTTGACAAAGTACTGCGACTACGTAATGGCGTATCAATATCGCCAAATTATAGTATTATCGTAGTTGTTATGAAGCCTTCCCTGCTACCAGTTACCGGAAAAATGTAGAAATTGGATAATTTATTTTAACTTAATTGCACCTTGTTTTCCCGCTACGACATCCCAATTATAAACTATTGCCTGCCACGATCCTGGCTGTGGGCGACTGAGAGAGATGTGTACTCCCGCTGAATTGAACGGGGGAGGCACACGTGTCTCAGGTCAAGCAATCCGCCGTCCGCAACCGGCTTTTGGCCGCTCTTCCTCCCGCCGACTTCGGGCGGCTGGCTGGATCGCTGACGCCCGTCACCCTGTCTCTCAAGCAATTCCTCCTTGAAGCTGACGAGCCGATCGGCGCTGCCTACTTCATCGAGACCGGCATGGTCTCATACCTGAACTACCTGGAAGGCGGTGATGCTCTGGAGGTCGGGCTGATCGGCTCCGAGGGCATGATCGGAGTGCCGCTCATCCTTGGCGTTGACATCTCCTCCTTAGGCGCGATGGTCCAGATGCAAGGCACGGCCCTGCGGATCGGCCCGACAGCGCTGCGGCAGGCGTTCAACGAGAGCGAGACTTTGCGGAACCGGCTGCTGCGCTACATGCAGGCGCTCCATATCCAGGTTTCGCAAACCGCCGTGTGTAACAAGCACCATACCCTTGAAGAGCGTCTGACCCGCTGGCTGCTGATGGCGCATGATCGCGCTGGTGAGGACCAGTTCCCGATGACCCACGAGTTCATGTCAATGATGCTCGGGGTCCGCCGAGCCGGCGTGAGCGTCACCGCCAACGTTCTGAAGCAGGCTGGCCTGATCCGTTACAGGAACGGCAGCATAACCATTCTTGACCGCCCCGGCCTGGAAGACGCCGCGTGTGAGTGCTACGGCAACGTTCAACGCCAGTTTGAACAGTTGCTTGGATAGCGGCTACGCATTGGTGGAGGTAGGGCCGGGATCGCTCCCTCTAGTACGGTAGCGCACAAGCAGGGGCATCGTTCTGTGTTCAGCTTTCAAGCCTCCCTGCTCTTAGTAATTCGCCTGAGCAGTCCTCATGGCCACCCATGCTTTTAAGCTATGGGTGGTCATCTTTCCTAAGTGGCAGACGATGGCACAGGATTGCATCTCCCTAGTCGACCATCTGGACGGACTGATCCTTCTAGCAGATCAGGCGCGGCAACTTCCGCCGGGGAGATCCTTATATCTCGTCCACACGTTCCGGCGACTTGGTCAGGCGTATCAGGATGCCGCCTTGGCGCAGCGGCAGGGCTGTCCTGTACGGTTGCATATTTCTTATAACTACGTCCTAAAATAGCAGCCCTTCCATAAGGTTAGTTCAGCGGTCGGTTTCAGGGGCGATTCCCCTGTGATTCCAACGTCCTCCCGTCCCGCGCGAGCTTATTCCAGCGTTTTGGGTCGGTTTCTTCCGGCTTGACACAAAGTCTGGTGCTGCCGGCGGTTGAGATGCCGGGATGCAGATCGGCTATCATACTTAGCTCCCGGAGGTGCCGGTGACGGCAGGTGCTTCCAGGTCCTGCCGAAGCGAGCGTCGCGCACCGCCCTCACTCCTACGTCGTAGAGCTGCGCCATGGCGCCGATATCATCAGCGCTGAAGTCAGCGATCGACCGCAACCGGAACACCGCTTCATTATTGAGCTTGGCATTCGGATGACCTTCACCGAACCCTATCGCCATGGCGCGTCCCTTCATGCAAGCATCCCACAGGTTCGCCCGCTTGGTTCCCAGAAAGAGGTGGGCGGGATTGCAGCAGCGCCTGACGTCGCAGCGGTGAAGGACACAGAGCGAGCCGGGATCGGCGCAGTTGGCGAGACGCCACGCCAGACGGTGGGCATTCACCCGCTTGCCGTCGTTGTAGCGCTCAGGGACGTCACCATAGCCGGTAACAGGGCTGACATGTCCCGTCCAGGGCCAGCAGGCATCAGGACCGCCCGAGCGATCAACAAGGCTCCAGAACTCGCACTGGTTCGAGCAGCAGCGGCGGCCGCGAGGGCTGATGAAGGATCGGCCGCACACGACGCAGTTTCCGATTACGCCTGCCATTATCGCCCCTTCGGCGTCATGCGCCGCTCGATCATCGCTTCATGGCGAGTCAGGCAGCTCACGCACATCCAGGATGGAAACGGCCCCATCAACGTCCTGTGCGCTGGCTCGGTATCGGTGAATTCGATCTGGCAGAGATCGCAGCACGGCGGCGGCGGCGTCATGCGACTCAGGATCTCGTTGGCTTGGTCGGGTGTCAGAACTGACATCGGTGGGCTTCTCCCATGCAAAAGGGCGGCCCGGTGAGGGACCGCCCTGGTTGGGTTGATGGTCTGGTTAAGGGGTGCTGATCTTCTCGGCGCGATCTTCGAAGTAGCGGCACGCGGGCGTCTGCGGCGAGATCGGGCGCCCCTCGCGCTTCGCGATGGTCTTGTACTGGCCGCACCGATACCGGCAGGTATCCCGGACCAGGTGCTTGCAGTTCAGACACACCTTGTCGGTTGGGCCTGATCCCGGCACCGCGGCGTAGTTGCCCATCATCAGGCTTGGGGTCGGTCGTTTCTTCATGGTCGATTACTCCGCCGGGACCAGGTGCGAGACGGCGGCGGCGGCAACGGCGCGGCGGAAGGCCCGCAGCCGGTCGCGGACGATCTCTCGCCAGTCGCTGGCGTCGTAGTCGATAGGCAGCTTCAGCGCCTTGGTCACTGAAAGGTAGTTGCGCCATTCGGGCGAACCGATGGCGGGTTGACCATAGGGTGAGTGCGCGACGATCAGGCCCGCGCAGTACATCTCGTCGTCGGTGGCGATCTCCAGCTCGATGTCGTTGGCGAGCGCCACGACTTCGGTCAGGCTGAGCGGAAAGCGCAGCAAGCGCAGGTCGGGCGTCGAGCTGCCGGGACGGAAGTCGCCGCCGATTTCCGCGATTGCCATGTCAGCGAAGCGGGAGAACGAGAACCCGCCGATGGTCGTCGCCTTGTTGGCGATGCGAAGCGCGCGGACCTGAACCTGCGGATCGTTGATGAGCCAGCCCAGGACGGCGGCGCGGGTGGAGTCGGCCAGGACGCAGCGCTGCGCGGAGGTGAGACGAATTGCCATGATCGTGATCCTCAAAACGCTGCGGTGGACAGGGAGAAGTCGGAGATGCCGTCGTACGAAACGGTGTTCTTGCACCGTCCGCAGGTCCGGTTGCCGGCCCACTCGCTGACGAAGCTGTTGGAGCAGGACAGGCACTTGCGCGTCTTCCTGGCGGCCTGCTGGCGGGCCTTGTCCGGGTCGGTGATCGCGAGGCCGAGGCTGAACTGCTCGACCTTCGGGCGCTTCTCCTTTCGTGCGGTCATTTGGCGGCGCTCCCCTGGCGAAGGAGGCGCGGCGTGAAGGTCAGGCTCTGGATCGGCGCGCGGCGGGCGTTGGTCGTTCCAACGTCTTCGAGCGCTCCCCTGACGATCTCCCAGGTGTCGTCGGAGGCTGCGGTCCAACCGGCGAGGATGGACAGAGCCACCTTTCCGGGTGTATGAGTCGTGGTGTTCTGGATGGTAGCCACTAGATAGAACTCCGCTTCGGTGGAGCCGGGAGGTTGTTGTCGCAACCCCCGGCACCGGATGATTAATCAGCAAATCGGTCGAGTAGGGCCTTACCTTCTGGCGTATCGCGCCAGGAGCCGCCGTATGCGCCTGTGTGCCACTCGCGGGCAAATCCTTCGGCGGTATCGTACCTGTACGTCCGCCCGGCGACGCTGCGATAGATCCACATTCCGCGAAGGGTGTATTCCGCTGAGCCGGTGCGGCCGATCGGAACCTCGCGCTGCTGCGCCACGACGCCGCCTCACTCGGCTGCGGCTGCGAACGCAGCATAGGCGGCGGCGACGAAGGCGTTCTGCGCGTTCCTGGTGATGCGGGCGCGCTCTGCGTCGCAATGATCCTGGAGGGCTTCGGGGAAACCGCGAGGGTCCTTCGAATAGTCGATGTCGAGGATCTTCAGCTTGGCGACCGCGTCGTATTCGAGGTCGGTCGCGATGGCGATAGCTTCATCTTCGTCGTCCGCGATCTCGCGGCCCAGGACTTCGTTTTCGTAATGGCCGGACAGACCGTAGTAGGTGGTCAGCTCGACCAGCAGTTCGAACTTCTCGTTGATGCGGCGCATCTTGAGGGTGGCGAAGGTGTTGTCGTTGCCGATGGTGGCGATGGTGACGCCTGCGAAGTCTTCGGCCTTGGTGGTGAGATTGAGCATTTGGTAGCTCCAGAGGTTTGCGTTTCGCTTCAACTCTGGTAGGATACCACAGCCAAGGTTGTTTTCAAGTAGTCATTGCATGAAAACAGCCTCGATTACGGGTTTTTCTACTCCCAATGAGGTAGGTATGTCTCCTATAAAAAGGATTAGTAGCGGTCAGGTAAGAGCGGCGAGGGGCTTTGCCGCATGGTCGATTGATGAGCTTTCTGCCAAATCCGGCGTAGCGACGAATACGATCAGCCGGTTCGAACGAGGCCGGGTCGAAGCCACGCTCGAAACGCTGCTCAAACTCCAGGCTACATTTGAACAGGAAGGGATCGACTTCCCCGACGACTTCACGGTGTCGTCCAGGAGGATGAAGGAGAAGTCGGACGGCTCCGTCGTCTAACGTCGAGGTCGCGTCACCGACATGTCGGACGGACCGTTCCAGGCGTCCGTTCCTCTACACCTCGTACAGACCCGGTTCCCCGCCCAGGTACTGCGGAATATGCCGTTGCAGACAAGGCAGGCCCGATCCTTCGGCCTGTCCGGTCTGCCTTCCGGTCGCCGGTCGAGACCCTTCCGCGATCGTTGCGGCTTGGTCTCGTCCATTATTCACCGTCCTGCTTCTGGCTGGCCTGCGACGGACGAGGCGGAAACTGCTGCGGGCGCTGATTAACGATCCCGCCCTTTTTCTTCGGAGGCTGCTGGCCGTTGCGCTGCGGCGGCTGGTCGGCCTCGCTCGCCTCCTTGGCGAGGATGAAGCCGTTCGGGCGCCCTACCAGAACCGGCGGTTCCTGCTCCATCTCGTCTATGATTTCATCGATGTTGCGTCCAGGCTGAAGAAGTTCACCACGCTGCAAGTTATAGACGTAGTCCCGTTTGGTCAGCAGGCCCTCCCTGTGAGTGACGGTCAGCTCGCGCAGCATGTCGGGCGCCATGATGCTTTCCAGGTAGTCCTGGTTCAGCTCGACCTCGGCCTCGCCGGTGATGCTGTCCCAGTCGAGCGCGATCTGTAGGGCGCGCTGTAGGCCGGTGCTGCATGTTCCGGCGATGGACGACAGGACGGAGGTCTGGCTGTGCTGGCGGATACGGGCACTGGTCGCGGTCTCCGGCCCGTCGGCCGCCGAGCTGAGCATCTGCGCACCGATCTCGCGCATGGCCTCGACCTTCATCGCCAAAGCCCTTTCGGAGCCGCTGAGACCATCAGCACGCATTTCCATGTAGGCGGCAGTTGCCCCTTCCGGCAGTCGCCAGATCTGCGGCCCGCCGATCTGGAACTTGGTCTGGTTTTCTTCCGGCAGGCCGGTGATGACGGCGGTCGGCTGAGCCAGGACGTGAAGCGCGGACTCATAATCCGCACTCGTCCGAAAATGGCTCAGGTTCAGATCGACCAGATCCAGGATCGGCGGGCGGTGCATGTCGGGCGAGACATCGACGGGATTGATGATGACAAAGGGGATCTTGTTTATGCCCGACCAAGACGCGCCTCTGCCTGGATAAACCTTGTCGGTCTCAACGAAGTCTCCGCTGCCGGTCGGCTCGAAGGTGCGTGCGCGGTAGACGCCGTTCTCCAGGTCGAGAACCTTGTAGCGGATCGCCAGGACAGCGCCGAACTCGCGATCCTGGTGAAAGTGTTCCATCAACACAACTTGGTCGAGAGTCATGCTGCCGTTGACGATTTTGGTACGCCAGTTGACGATTGAGTGCGCGTTGTAGAGCGCGAGAAATGGGTAGGTTTGCAGGGGATCGCTCCGGTCCCTGCCCTCTCCGATGTAGTCGATCATGATACCGACGCGACCGTACCGGATCAGGTTATGCGCCACCCGTTTGCTGAATACGTAAAAATTGGACCCGCGATTGTCGATGTTATCAAGTCGTTTCTCGAATTGCTTAGGAACTTTGACAGTCGGGTCTTTGCGGTAGATCAAGCCTTCAAGCGCCGATACTGTTCGAAGCGTGTAATTGATAAAGTTGGCGCGAGTTACATACGCCCAATACTGTTCTGGATTGCGCACGTCGTAATCGGTCATCGGCAGGAACTGCTTTGCTTCCGCCTTGACGCCGTCGCTTCCTGCCATGACGGCGTCGATGCGCGCCCAAGCGGGAAGCATGGAAAGGTAGTCGGGATGGCGAGAAGCGACGCTTGTGCCATGGTTCATGTTCGCGGGCGGCGCGGTGCCGCCGCTGCTGTACGGGTACAGGCTGTTCATGGTGGGGCCTCTTAGTAGAACGTGGCGCGCGAGACGATGGGCTGGCCGGTCGCCTTGCTGATCTTCTCGTCGGCCGGTTTCGTCTTCGGCGGCGGCGGGCTGGTGGCGTAGGGCGGGCTGCCGGCTTCCTCGGCCAGACGGAGCGCTTCGCGCATGTCGATCGCCATGATTTTCCCCTGGTCCGTCAGGTTCCAGCCTTCACGGGTCCACGGGTTTTTGACGCCGCTTGCCAAGCTGACGGTCGTCGTTGACGGCTTTTTCGTCTGGTCGGGGAAGAAGCTCGGAGCCTTCGCCTTCAGCGACTTCGCACACATCGCGGGCGTGACGTAGTCGCCCTGCGCCGTGACGTCTGCGGTGTGCGGATCGACCATGCGGACAAGCTGGCCGTTGGAATGCATCTTCCACTGGCCTTTAGCCATGGCATCGGCCAGGGCGAACTCGACCATGTCTGGTTTCATGCCTGCCTCGAGGAAGCCCACGCGAAGCTGACTTTCGACCGACGCTTTCTCGGCGGCGCCTTCGGCCTGGAGAGCGCGGGTGTTCAGTTCCTCGATCCGGCGATGGGCGACGCGAAGGGCGTGCTCCAGCTCGTCAATGCGGGCCTGGGGGTCTTGGTGAGCCATGATGTATTCCTCGGGTTCGGGCACGAAAAAGCCCGCCGCCGGGGGTCCGGGGCGGGCTTGGGGAATTCGTAGTTGGTTAGAAGTCTAGGACCGGCGATAGGCCGGTTTTTTCGAGCGATCGACCGGGTCTAGGTCGTTTCCGGTATCTCCCGACGAGCGAGATCGGAACCGGCTTGGCGGCCTTCTATCGACCTTGCGAGAGGATGGGCCTACAAGACCGATTCCCCTTGCTTAAGCGTTGGAATTGTTGAGTTTTTTGTCTTGAGAGGGAAAGGCTTATAAGCCCCACTCCGCTGGATCTTGTTCGCTAACGGTGTCGGATATGGAGTACCCTACCTTGGATTGGGCCTTACCTTGTTCGTCAAGGTAAGGCCCGGAATAACCGTTCAATTTCAAGGCTTTGACCGTCGCGGGCCCTACCGGCCCTACCGGCCCTACCATTTCCGTAAACTCCGTAGGAATGCCATTCTCGTCCTTACTTTCTTTCCTTTCTTCAAAAGTTTGAGAAAAGGTAGGGCAGGTAGGGCAGGTAGGGCCTGAATGATCTAAGTCTTTGCTTTGATTGACCTTTTTATGGGCCCTACCTTGGGCCTCACCTTGGGCCTTACCTGGCAAGGTAGGGCCCGTTTTGTGGTACCGGTATTCGCGCCGACCCTTCTCCTTCATGCGGTAGCGCTCAAACCCCATAGCGGTCAGCACGCCGCCGATCCGCATTTGGTCGCGCCGGTTCCATCGGGACTCTTCAATATCCAGAACGTCGGTTAGGATTTCCGGGATCGATGTATCGATCAGCGGCTCATGGCGTTCGAGCCAGCGGGTTTCGGTTACGTTCCCGTAGTCGTCTTTGGTTTCTACCTTGTAGCAGTTCAGGTACTGCTCGATCAAACCTTCCCAGATATCGCCCTGATAGCGTTCGGCCTGCTGTTCTTCGGCTGCCTGCTCCAGCTCTGGAGTATCCAGCCACCACGGATGACCGTCATTGTACAGAAGGACAGCTTCTGCCCAGAGCTGATCGACATTAGCCTTGAGTGCGTCAATGTCGATCTTCGTGCATTTGACCGGCCAGAACCTTCGGCCTCCTGTCGCGTCCTTCAGGTATCCATCGCCTTCAGGATTGATTGTTCCAGCGAAGATGCACTGCCTTTGGAACTTGGCGGTCCTCTTTCCATACGGCATCCTGAAGCGATCAGTACCGCGAGCCATGAAAGCCTTGATCGTGCCGATATCGCCGCGTCTCATGCTGTCCAGTTCGGCCAGTTCCATGATCCAGGCTCCCTGGACATCGACGCAGCTATCTTTGTTTCCAAGGTCGGCTATCTGATCCGTAAACCATGGACCGCCCAGGACAGAGAGCGCGGTCGATTTCTTCAGCCCCTGCGGTCCTTCAAGGATCAGAGCGCAATCGGCTTTGCATCCTGGTTCAAAGATCCGCGCAACCGCGCTAATCAGCCACCGGCATCCTACTGTGCGGGAGTAGTTGGTATCGGCAACGCCGAGATAATCGCGCAGCCAGTAAGGCAACCGCATGGTACCGTCCCACTCCGGCAGGCTCGTCAGGTACTCGCGCACCGGATGAAAGGTGTAAATGCGGGATGCGACTTCGACCGCCTGGGCCGCGACAGCCGGATTGATGGAAATTCCCTGGTGCTGAAGCCATTCGGCCAAGCGAATGTCGTCGCAGTCAGTCCACTCGGTATCTGGAAAATCCATAGAAGGAAGTTCCCACGGCGGCGGGCGCCGCATGACGGTTCGTATTGAGAACTCGTCAAACCATAGAACGCCGTCCCACTCTGGGGCATATCTTAAAGCTGTGATGGCATTTGCGACGCAGGCTTTGTATCCGCCTTTTTCGTTAGCTAAAAGCCGTTCCTGCCAGCCTACTGATGCTGCGGCCTTTTTTCGAGGCAGCTTGACGACTTTGGGATCGTCACCCTTGGAAGCGGTCATGATGCCGGCCTCCAGATGTGCATCGAGTCGGCTATCTTGACTCGTTCGCGTAACGTGCTATCGTTCATCACAGTGTTACCTTCGTGAACGGTCGCGCAAAACTCTTGGCGGGGTTGGAGCGCGGCCGTTTTGCGTTCTGGTCAGTCTTTACTGCTCATGGCCGGCTGCTCTTTCTGCTGGTCAAGCCAGGCATCAACATCTCTTTTTCGATACCTAACTAATCCGTTTAGCCGCAGGAAGTGCGGACCTTTGCCTTGGGTTCGCCATACCATTACAGTGCGGGGTCTTACTTTCAATCGACTAGCGAGTTCTTCTGTAGTTTCGAGCTCCTCGGTAACGCTTTCCATTTGTTCTGTCCTTGACATGTGAGAGCTTTGGGTTCGCTGCGTTGAACGTACCTATACGTACCAATAAGGTACGCGGAATAATAGGAGAGGTCAAGGAAAGGACCGAAATCGTTATCGCTCGTCTGCGGCGTGGCATTTGGCAAGGATGCGGCACAGGGTTTCATGCTGCCGCTCGCTGATCCGCTCGAAACCGCGCAACGACACCAGGAACTGGCGTTCCCATGCGGTGAGGGCCGCGCTTCGGTCGAGGCAGTAATCGACTGCTTCGGCCACCGAGAGCGTTACCGGCTCGTCGGCGTCGTCGTCGGTCTCGTCGTCTTCGTCGGGAGAGAGCAACGGCGGCGCCAGGATCTCGGACCACGTCAGGCAATTGGCCGTCATGATCCGTCGAGCCGCCATTACGGCCGCCAGCGCCTCAGCCTCGATTTCGCTATCGGTCAGGCTCAAGACCTTGGCCAACTTGTCGCGCGTCGAGGCCGAGAGGGGCACCAGCTCGCCCACGTCACGCTTCGGGCGCGCGGGCCATTCTCGACCGCTTCTTCTTACGGCGTTCACCGTAGCGGTACGTCGCAACCCAGGCGGCGATCTCGTCGGCGCGGTAGCGCAGGCAATTGGGGCCATACTTGATCGGGGGCGGCGCATAGCCGGACTTGACGATCTTCGCCAGACCCGACGCACTGATTCCGGCCAGCGCACACACTTCCTCGGGACGCAGCGTGTTCAGGGGATGAAACCGCTCGATGATTTCCATGATCGATCTCCAGGATGGGGACGAAAAAAAAGCCCTGCGCATTTGAAACGCGCGGGCTTTGTGGTGCAGACGTCGCTTGGACATCGGCGCGGACATTAAAAAAGGCCCGGCGCTGCTGGGCGCGGACCTTGTCGGGGCTGGCTTCGAACTTCGTGAATTCCGTGATCCGGACGCAAGTTCGCGCCCTCTGTCTAGCCCCTCGAAAGATTTTGCGCAAGAGAAAAGTGTGCCAGTGCGCACCGAGATACGAAGACCCGTATTTGCGACGTCGGCGGCGAGAATGGACTCTTTCTAAAGGAGCAGACACATTTTGTGTGTTGACCTACTGTAACCGTTACACTAGCTTAGTAATGTGCGAGGTAAGCGTCCAGCAATGGCCGCGCCCGCTGCCCGTCCAGGAGGGGCCGTTTGGCACCGAGAGTCACTTAGGCGGGGGATAGGCGAAGCGCCGCACTCTAATTCAGAAAGCCGCCTCTATGGGGCGGCTTTCGCTGTTTTAGAGTGACCTTGGCGATATGGCTGCCTTCAGCCATTCTGGCTGTCGGTCTTTCATTTCGAGCATCCGAATTTGAATCTGCCCAGCTTTTTGTAGCTGATCGATAAGTTGTTTGCATTCCATAGCATCCGCGAATGATCCCAGTGACCGGTAAACTGCGTTGCTGATAATGTCGGCTATCTGGATGCCGGGTGTACCAGCACTGTCGGCACAGCTAACCGGAACCAACGGAAGCCCAGTACGGTGAGCTAAGGCGTCAGCAGTATCAGATTCGATAGATCGGATCAGGGTTCGCTTATAGCGACCGCCATCAGGTACCACACCACGAATGCCTTTCTCATGAAGTGGTAGGCAGCTCTCAACAATCAATTCTCCCCAGATAACGTACTCGGCATGTGCACCGAGAGCCCAACCTCCAACAGGTTCACTTCTTCCGCAGATAACTGAAACCGCCATGGTATCGGGACTTTTCTCCATTATGCTCAAAACGGTTCGAATTTGATCAATGTTGAGCTGGTTGCCTTTTAACTCATTCCTGATGTTTAAAATTTTCTTTATCTTTTTCACTAAACGGAATGCTGTTTCGCCATCTGTCCGGACTGCGGTTACAAGAAAGTGTTCTTGATCGGCACCGCCGCTTTCATCACAAAAAATTTGCATAGTTCGTTACCTCAAACTCCGCGGCTCCCAGCAGACACAAAAAAACCCGCATCAGCACTTTGCCGGCGGGGGGAGCAGATCAATAAATAAAGAGATAGCCCGGACATAATTCGGGCTGTGCTTATATATGTAAGTTAGAACGCTCACTTTACAAGGCATTTTTTTGGCTGGTGCTACTTCCGTCGTCTTCTGACGAAGTTAGCAGACCCCAGGTACATCTTCCATGCAGTTGATACTGTTGGAAAATGACCGTTAATCAACACTTGCTTCAGCATTTTATCTTTCCGCATGGTCATTGACGCTCAGACTGTTGGAAACACTTGTTGGAAACCTACCGCAGCCGTGGTAGATTGTTAGATAGTTTCCAACAGTTGGGCGAGTAATGTTCAAGAAACGCAGAACAGATCGGGCAGAACCTCGCTTTGATCGGGACGATCCACCTCGGGACATCTCACCCCTTCAAGCCCCGCAGCAAAAGGAGCGTCCCGTCTTTAAGCTGAAGGGACCACCACTGTCCATCCGCATGGTTGGCATGGTAGGCAACCTCTGCGTAGCTGTCGGCCTGCTCGGCGTGGTATTTGGCATAATCCTCGGCCTTGGTGGTGCCGGCGCCGGCTTCCTGGTCGCGGCTTGGTGCCTCATGGCGGTAATCGGCGGTGTCTTCTATATCGCTGCCTATCATGTCGCTGTCGCCGTACTCGACATGCGCGACATGGCGCAAGCCAACATGGATAGGTGAGGCATCATGCTCGTCGGTTACGGTCGCGTTTCGACGCAGGATCAAACCCCGCAGATGCAGGAAGACGCCTTGCGTGCCGCCGGCTGCGAGAAGCTGTTCATCGAGACGATCAGCAGCGGAAAGAAGGATCGGCCCCAGCTCGCTGCCGCGCTCGACTATGTCCGCGCCGGTGACACCCTCGTCGTCTGGAGACTGGACCGGCTCGCCCGATCCCTTCGCCAGTTGATCGAGACGTTCGACATGCTGGAGAAGCGCGGCGTCGGGCTGAAGTCCATAACCGAGGCCATCGACGCCAGCACCTCGGGCGGCAAGCTGGTCTTCCACATCTTCGGCAGCATCGCGGAATTCGAGCGCTCGCTGATCCGGGAGAGAACGAAGGCCGGTGTCGCCGCGGCTAAGGCACGCGGGCGAAAGGGCGGGCGCCCGCCGAAGCTTGCAGGGGAACGGGCCGAACATGCCCGCAACCTGCTCAACGCCGGATCGTCGGTGTCGGCGGTCGCCCGGTCGATGGGCGTCAGCCGGTCTACGGTGCTGAAGGCGACGAGGGAGCTTGAGTCGGCATGACAATGACCTTCACCGAGCTGCTGACCGCGGCGAATGAGAGCAAGACCGGCCGCAAACCGGGGCAGTGGACGCCAACCGCCTGCAAGACCTGGCGCGAACGGAGCTGGGATCGTCGCGTTTGCTGGAAGCGGCGATAGCCTGGGAGATGGGAAGCGGACGGAAGGTGAAGCCCGATGACGAGCCGGTAATCCGCGACTACCTTAAACGAATGGACGAAGCGACGGCCGCGCAGAAAACGGCGGCGTCCTCGTGACGAACCCCTGGCAAAGCCGGAAAGCTATGACCCTGATCGGTGTCATGCTCGGGTCAGTGCATTATTGGACACTGTTGGCGAAATCGATGATCAGGCTTCAGGATGGCCAACACCTCGTTTCTGGGCGGAGTTTCCGAACGAGCACCGCCGTCAAGATGGCCGCTTTGGAATTCGCCAACAGTGTCCGATGATGTACCGACTTGAGGTCAAGCATTCCGTCCTCAATCGCCTGGACCGCTTGATCCGCTCCGTTCGCCAAGCCCACAAGAAGCACGTCTTCCAAAGAAGCCTTATGACAGTACAGCGTCCCGTTCAGACGTACGGGCCTAGTCGGGGCAGTCCCTTATGAAAAGGCTGAATTGCATAAGAAAGCGGACCTTCGATTTACTTCCCCACCGTGCCAGTAACCGACCTTAACCTTGGCAGGCATACGGCTGATCTGCTTTCACATTCGGTTCATGCCTGCGAAACTGCCTTCAATCATGAAGTGTGCGAGGCTTCGGTGGGATCTCGTGTTCCAGCGGTAGCGTGACGTATCATTTCGTCCTGGATCCAGCTCGAGAGACGCCGAACGTCCTCGCGCGAGCGGACATGTGGTGCGATCCAAAGGTTCAGCTTGTGTGGTCCAGGGACGAAGCCGAGAGGTGCGACCAAATGGCCCCGCTTGATCTCGTCCGTCACCAATATACGAGGTGCCATCGCTATGCCCAGGCCGTAGGAGGCAGCCTGGATCATCAGATAGTGGTGCTCGTAGCTCTCATGCACCTGAAGGTTCAGATCCGGTCGGTCGATCGCGGCCAGCCAGTCGGACCATGCGTCATGGCGCGTCGCCGTGCCTAGGATGCGTGCCCGCAGGAGATCCTCCGGCTTGTGCAGTTCCAGCCGGCTCACGTAGTCAGGGTGACAGGTGGGACCGATGTCCTCGTGCAGCAGCGGCCTGACGATCACGTCCTCCGGTGCGTGGTACATGCTCAAGCGGATCGCCAGGCTCACCTCGTCTCGGATGAAATCCACCGCGCCGTAGTTGATGTTGAGGCGGACCTCGATTGCGGGATTTTCGTGCTTGAACGCCCTCAGTCGTGGGATGAGCCAGTTCATCGCGATGGTAGCCGAGCAAGACAGGGTCAACGGCCCCGGTGCGAGGCGCGCCACGCCCGCATGCATGAGTTCGAACGCCTGCCTCAAATTAACGGCAAGCTGGGATCCCGCCGGCGTCGGCGTAACGGACTTCGGCAGTCGAAGCAGGAGCGGCAGTCCGAATTGGTCCTCCAGCTCGCGGATGTGCCGGCTGACGGCGCCATGCGTGACGCCAAGTTCGGCAGCCGCGGCCGACATGCTGCTCAACCGCACCGTCGTCTCGAAGGCACGAAGGGCGTTCAGGGGCAGGCGGGGCAGTGGCATGGCAGCGGCTCCGGGGTCTCCTGGTGTCAGGGAATCTCACATCAACCTGCGTCGATTTGCAATGTTGCTGGCCGCGGCAGGCATATAGGTTCCGCACATCAATCAAGAAAAACGATCTGACGTAACCGGGAGGCACGCCATGAAGGATCGCTTGCAGAACAAGGTTGCCATTGTCTTTGGAGCCGGCTCCATCGGACTCAGGCGGGGGTAACGGTCAGGCGTCAGCCGCCCTGTTCGCCGCCAACGGCGCGAATGTCATCTGCCTCGACATCAACCTGACTGCCGCCGAGCAGATGTCGGACATCATCACCTGCGAGGGTGGTCGCGTCTCGGCTTATGCCTTCGACGTCACCGACCCGGCCGCCGTTTCCAATCTGCGATGATGCCCGGCCTGAGGAATACACGGTTCATCTTCCAGCAGATCTCCGGGCCGTACGCCGATGTCGACGCCATGGTCGCGGCCCGCGACGGCGTCAGCCCGTCCGCCGACGGTGGGCTCAGTTGCCGCGTGGCCTGAAGCCCGGCCCATACCCCGCATCTCGCCCCTTTTTCACCAGGGCCCCTTTTTCACCAGGAACGACCATGCTGATTGACCGTTTCGAAGCCGACTACCTCCTTGAGACCCCGATCGCCCCCGAACGCGCGGCCGAGATCATAGCCGGCGAGCAGTCGAGTGGCACCTTCGTTGCGGTTCCGGGCGAGACGCCCGAACTCAAGGAACGGTCGGCCGCCCGCGTGACCCGGCTCGTCGTCCTTGACGAGCCGGTTGCGCAGCGCTCCCTTCCGTCTGCCGTCCCGCCGAAGCCCGGCGAGCGCATCACCCGAGCGCTTATCACCGTGTCATGGCCGTTGGCGACGATCGGCCCCTCCCTGCCGAACCTCGTCGCGACGGTGGCCGGCAACCTGTTCGAGCTGAAGGATGTCAGTGGCCTGCGCCTGCTCGACATCCGCCTGCCGGCCGCCTTCGGTGCAGCATATGCCGGTCCCCGCTTCGGGGTCGAGGGTACGCGCCGGCTGGCGGACGTTCACGGCCGCCCGCTGATCGGCACCATCATCAAGCCGAGCGTGGGCCTCGACGCCGAGGCGACCGCCGCCATGGTCAAGGATCTCTGCGAGGCCGGGATCGACTTCGTCAAGGATGACGAACTGCAATCGGACGGCCCCAACTGCCCGTTCGAAGAGCGCGTGCGAGCCGTGATGCGCGTCATCAACGATCATGCGGACCGGACCGGCAAGAAGGTGATGTATGCCTTCAACCTCACCGGCGAGATCGACCAGATGCGCCGCCGCCACGACCTCGTCCGCAATCTCGGCGGCACGTGCATCATGGCGAGCCTCAACTCGGTGGGGTTGACCGGCATGATCGAGCTTGGCCGCTTCTCGGAACTGCCGATCCACGCGCACCGGAATGGCTGGGGCTATCTCTCCCGGCATCCGCTGCTCGGCTGGTCCTATGTCGCCTGGCAGAAGCTGTGGCGGCTGGCCGGCGCGGACCACATGCACGTGAACGGGCTGCAAAGCAAGTTCTCCGAGGACGACGACAGCGTGATCGCCTCGGCGCGGGCCTGCCTGACGCCGATGTTCGACGACAAGCCGTGCACGGTGATGCCGGTGTTCTCCTCCGGCCAGTCGGCGCGGCAGGTTCCCGGAACATATGCGGGCCTGAACTCCACCGACCTGATCGTGACGGCCGGCGGCGGCATCATGGCCCATCCGGACGGTCCCGGAGCCGGCGTGAGGGCTCTGCGCGAGGCGTGGGACGCAACGATCGCCGGCATCCCGCTTGAGGAGCATGCACGCATGCATCCCGAGCTCGGCCGCGCCCTGGAGATGGCCACATGAGCCCGCATCGACCTCTGCCGGAAGGCCCTCTCGTGGCGTTCTACGGCGACGATTATACCGGGTCATCGGCCGCGATGGAGGCGCTCGCCTTCGCCGGGCTGGACACCGTGCTGTTTCTCGCCCCACCGACGCCGGAGCGCCTGCGGGCCTTTGGCGCCTACCGCGGCATCGGCATTGCCGGAGTGGCACGCTCGCGCGACCCCGGCTGGATGAATCGGGCCCTGCCACCGGTCTTCGAGCTGCTGCGCTCGCTCGGCACGCCGGTCGTGCACTACAAGGTTTGCTCGACCTTCGACTCCGCCCCCCACATCGGCTCGATCGGGCGGGCCATCGACATCGCGGCCGGATTGTTCGATGGCTGGATCCCGATGGTCGTGGCTGACCCGGCGATGGGCCGCTTCCAGAGCTTCGGCCACCTCTTTGCGTTGGCTCAGGGCAAGGGCTACCGGCTCGACCGGCACCCGACCATGTCGAAGCACCCCGTCACGCCAATGGACGAGTCCGATCTCGGCCGTCACCTCGCGAAGCAGACGGACAAGTCCGTTGGTCTCGTCGATTTCGTCTCAATGAAGCGCGGGCAGGCCGACGCGCGTCTAGCGGAGGCCCTCGCCGATGGCGCCAGGATCGTCTCCCTGGACGTGCTCGACGAGGAGACGCTGGCCGAGGCGGGCCGCCTCGTCTGGGAGCACGGCGGAGCACCGGTCCTCGGCGTCGGCTCGCAGGGCTTCGAGGCCGCGCTGGTCGCTTACTGGCGTGCCTCCAGCCTGCTGCCGGAGCATGAGGCGGGGCCGCCTGCCGGGAGTGTCGATCACATCGCCTGCGTGTCCGGCTCGGTCTCGCCGGTGACGGCGAGCCAGATCGCCCATGCGCTCGGCCATGGCTTCTCCGGCATCCGCATCGACGCGGCCAATGCCGTGGACGAGTCCGCCTGGGAAAACGAGATCGAGCGCGTGACCAGGGACGCCCTGCGCGTGCTCTCGGAAGGCCGCAACCCGCTCGCGTTCACCGCGACAGGCCCAGACGATCCGGCCGTGGCCGCCATGCGGCAGGCGGTGGCGGCCGCGGGCGTCTCGGCCGAGAGCGTGAACGACAGGATCGGCTCCGGCCTCGGCCGCGTGCTCGACGCGGTGGTGCGCGAGGGCAAGCTGACGCGAGCCATCATCTCCGGCGGCGACACGTCGAGCCACGCGGCCTCGATGTTGGGCATCGACGCGCTTACCGCCATCGCCCCCGTGGCGCCGGGCTCTCCCTTGTGCCGCGCCCATTCCACCGATCCCGCCCGCGACGGATTGCAGATCGCGCTCAAGGGCGGACAGGTCGGTGGGGACGATTTCTTCTGCGCCGTACGCGACGGGGTATCGCGACGAACCTGAATGACGGGGGCTGCCGTCCTAATGTTCCGTGGCGATAAGGCCGCACCTGCAAGCTGATCGGATCCGATTGGCAATGCCCAACAGACAAAAACAGGAGGAAACGACTCATGGCAGAGACGCAATTCAGGCAGGGACCTTCGCGGATCCCGTTCTTCAAGACCATGCAGAAGGTCCCGGCCGGGATGATGCTGATCCCGCTCATACTCGGGGTGCTCATCAACTCGTTCGCGCCGGATGCGCTTAAGATCGGCGGCTTCACGCAGGCGTTGTTCAAGGACGGCGCGCTGGCCCTGATCGGGCTTCTGATCTTCGCGACGGGCGCGCAGATCACCGGTAGCCACAGCGGAAAGGGGGCCGCCGTCACCACCGGCGTGGTGCTGGTCTGCAAGACCCTCATTCCCGTGTCGGTCGCCATCGCGCTGGGCCTGGTGTTCGGGCTCGAGGGCTTCTTGGGGATCTCGATCCTCGCCTTGCTCGCGATCATGGGGAACAGCAACGGGGCCCTGTGGCTGGCCTTCGCCGGCGAGTACGGCGACGAACGCGACACCGGCGCCTATGTCGCCAGCGCCTTCGACGACGGCCCGTTCCTCGCCATGATCTTCCTGGGCGCCTCCGGCCTCGGCGATATCCCGCTCCTCGCCCTGGTCGCAGCACTCGTCCCGTTCATCCTCGGCCTCATCGTCGGCGCCGTCGACCGCGAGTGGACCTACGTGCTCGACGACGTGCCGAACATCACGATCCCCTTCATGTCCTTCGCTGTGGGCACTGGCATCAGCCTGGGAACCGTGGTGACCGGCGGACTGCAGGGAGTGTTCCTCGGCATCGGCGTCGTCGTCTTCACCGGCGGCCTCACCTACCTCGGCTACCGGTTCGTGCTACGGCGGGGACCGAAGAGCGGCATCGGCTTCGCCGCAGGCACCACCGCCGGCAACGCCGTCGCCGTCCCCATGGCGGTGGCTGCCGCCGACCCCCGCTTCCTGCCGTTCGTCGCCTCGGCCTCGGCGCAGACGGCGACGGCAGTCCTGGTCACCGCCATCCTGGCGCCGCTCGTCGCGTCCTGGGTCCTCAGGCGCGCCGGTGGGCTTACCGTGCACGACCCGGTGCCCGATATTGCGGCCAGCAAGGCTGATCCGGAAGTTCAGCTTGCGGGGTGATGTCTTGCGATCAAGTTGCACCCAAAGTTTTAACCTCTGCCTAGGGAGGGGGCCTGCTGGCTCTTCAACACCCATGCGCCGACACCGCCATGCCAAGATCGTCGCCACCTTGGGACCGGCAAGCTCCAGTCCGGAGATGATCCGGGCGCTGTTCGAAGCCGGGGCCGACGTGTTCCGCTTCAACTTCAGCCATGGGAGTCATGAGGACCATCAGAAGCGCTACGACATCGTCCGGTCGATCGAGCGGGACACCGGGCGCCCCATCGCCGTTCTCGCCGACCTGCAAGGACCGAAGCTGCGGGTCGGCCGCTTGGCCGAGGGTCCGGTTACGCTGGAAGAAGGAGAGCGGGTCCGCTTCGACCTCGATCCCGCGCCAGGTACGCGCGATCGAGTTCCGCTGCCTCACCCGGAGGTCTTCGCGGCGCTCGCGCCCGGCGTTCATCTTTTGATCGATGACGGCAAGATCCGCCTCGAGGTCGAGGAAGCCGCCAAAGACTCTGCTGTGGCGCGCGTCCTGATCGGCGGTCGGCTATCCGAGCGCAAGGGGGTGAGCGTGGTCGGGGCCGTGCTGCCCGTCTCCGCCGTGACCGAGAAGGACCGGCGCGACCTCGCTTTTGCGCTTGAGATGGGCGCCGATTGGATCGCCCTGTCCTTCGTCCAGCGCCCCCAGGACCTGGACGAATTGCGGACGCTGGCAGGCCGGCCCGTGTCGGTGATTACGAAGCTCGAAAAGCCGTCTGCGGTCGAACAGCTCGAAGAGGTGGTCGCCCGTTCCGATGCCGTTATGGTGGCCCGCGGCGATCTCGGCGTGGAGATGCCGCCCCAGAAGGTTCCCACGATCCAGAGACAGGTGTTGCGCGCCTGCCGCCGGGCCGGCAAGCCGGTGATCGTGGCAACCCAGATGCTGGAGTCCATGATCGAGGCGCCCACGCCCACCCGCGCCGAAGCCTCGGATGTCGCGACCGCCGTCTACGACGGCGCGGACGCCGTCATGCTGTCGGCCGAGTCGGCGGCGGGGCGCTATCCGGTCGAGGCAGTGCGGATCATGAGCGAGATCATCGCCGAGGTGGAGCGGGATCCGCACTACCGCAAAGCTACGGACGCGGCTCATCCCGAGCCGGAGGCGACGGTATCGGATGTGATCTGCGACGCCTTGCGCCGCAGCACCGCCATCCTGCCGATCACCGCGCTGGTTACCTACACGGCCGCCGGTAGAACCGCGCTGCGGGCGGCACGCGAGCGCCCGGCGGCTCCGATCCTGAGCCTGACGCCTGATTTGGTCACCGCGCGCCGGCTCGCCTTGGTCTGGGGCACGCATGCGGTCCACGTCCGGGAGTTCGGGCGCTTGTCCGAGATCGTGGACAACGCCTGTGCGATCGTCACACGCGAGGGGTTCGCCAAGCCGGGCGACACCATCGCGGTCACGGGTGGCATGCCGTTCGGCATCTCGGGTGGAACGAACCTGCTGCGCATTGCCCAGGTGCCGTGAGCGCCCGCCCAGGCATGACGTGTCGCCCAGGGACCCGTCTGGTCCGAAAAATCAGAAAGGAGGCGAATGATGACGATTATCGAGAATCTGCGCGGACGGGCTGAGTTCCCCTCCACCGGCACGCGAGAAGCACTCGAACTGCGGGACGGCGCGACCGCCGGCTCGCTGCGCGGCAGCGCGCCGATGGCCTGACCTTCGGCGACATCCAACATCTCCACTTAACAACATCTTCAGTTAACAGGAACCTAGAACATGCAGCAATCCACCTCAGAACGGCGCGTTGCAGTCGTCACCGGCGGCGCGATGGGCATCGGCGCCGAGGTCTGCCAGCGACTGTCCGCAGCGGGAATGACTGTCATCGTCGCGGATCGCGATGAGGCCGCCGCTCAGGCAACCGCCGCCGACCTGCGCGCGGCGGGCGGCACGGCCGAGGCACAGGCAATCGATGTCAGCGATCCCGCTTTGGTCGCCGCCGCCTTCGCCGACATCGACCGGCGTCACGGTCGCTGCGACGTGCTCGTCAACTCGGCAGGCATCGCCAAGGTCCATCCGTTCCTCGATTTCCCGCTGGATAACTTCGCCGCGACGATGGCAGTCAACGTCACCGGCGCCTTCTTGTGCTGCCAGGAGGCGGCACGGCTGATGGCACGACGCAAGTGGGGGCGAATCGTCAACATCGCCTCCGTGGCTGGCATGCGGGCGGTCGGCTCCGGACGCACGGCCTATGGCACATCGAAGGGCGCGGTGATCGCGTTGACCCGGCAGATGGCGGTCGAGTTGGCCGAGCACGGGGTAACCGCAAACGCCGTTGCTCCCGGACCGGTGGACACGCCGATGACGCGAGTGCTGCACACGGACCAGTTCCGCCGCGAATACGAGAACGCAATTCCCATGAACCGCTACGGAACGACCGGGGAGATCGCAGCGGCAGTGATGTACTTGGTGTCGGAAGACGCAGGTTACGTGACCGGCGTCACCCTGCCGGTCGATGGGGGTTTCCTGGCCTCAGGCGCCAGGGGGATCTGACTATCTTTTACCCCCAAGAGGAAAGAGGAGACACATCAACAAGCGCAACTTTATCGCGAGTATTTCTCTCGCAGTGGCATCGGTCTTCGTTGTCGCGCCCGCAGCGGCGTAGGACGTCAAGGCCAGGATGGGCACGTCTTCGCCACCAACAGCTCGATGGATCAGGCGGCGCAGGAGTTCGCGAAACTCGTGGGCGAGCGCACCAATGGCAAGATCAGCATCACCGTCTTCCCAGCTTGATCTGGCCCTCATGAACTATACAGGTTTGCTCGCTAATTAAGCTCGGGGCTGTTCTCCATCGTTGTCATGCTGCCACGGTCATCGGGGTCTGGGCTAGACCAGACCCCGATGAAGCAGCAAAATAGACCTCATTCGGTGTCCTGTATCCCAATCCTTGATGAGGTCGGATACTGTTGCCGAGCACGGGGAGCATTCCTTACAACGCGAGCATGGAAAAAGAGACGCTGGAAGCTCTGCGTCAGGCGAGCGAGAAGCACGACATAAGGATCAACATCGTTTTCATGGCCGCATTGCGGGACTACCTTCGCAAGCACGGCTATGAAATCGATGTCTAGATCAGACGCAGGGTTTCGGGAGCTGCCTGTTCCCCCGGCTTCACCTTGCGCCAATGGGGCTGCATCTCCCAGCGCCGCAAGGCATCGTCCAGGCGCGCGCCCATCAGGAACATGAAGCCGGCACATAGTGCCCACATGATCCAGTCAATTACGGGCGGCGGCGCTGGATCTGCTTTCGATGCCATGCCGAGAAGGGCTAGGCCGATGATGAACAGGTGTTCCATGTCAGCAACCTTTCGTCATGTCAGTCACCATAACGCAACCAGCCTCTAGTTCACCGGTTGTATCTTGCCGCCTGCGGCGATGAATTCACGCGTCAGGTCAGCGGCTTCCGTCTCGAAGGCTCGGACGACACCCAACTGCAACTCAGCCTCGGCTTCAAGATCGAGGCGTTTGTCCGGGTCCTTCTCGGCAATCGCCTGCTCGACCAGTTCCATGTACCGCAACCTCGCGCTTTCAGCCAGTTGGCGGTTTGCGGCGATGAAAAGAGGAGCCTGTTCAATAGGGACTTTCATGGGACACTTTCCTACTCAGGCAGGTGCTCGACCAGGAGCATGCGGATGAGAGCGGATCGAGAGACGCGACGGCGCTTCGCCTCGCCTTCCAGGCGGCTCAGCAGCTCGTCGTCTATGCCACGGATGATGATCGGCTTCGGCGGCTCTTTCTTCGCAGCCTTGGCCGGTTGCTCCGGTGTCGTCGGTTCGGGCGCCTGATCGACCTTGCCAGCGCCTTCTATGAACTTGAGTGCGCGATCTTCATTGTCTATCGCTTGTATATCGTTTTGATGCTTTTTAGGACGTGTAGTGATAGGCATTGTATATCACTCCGCAACGGGTTCGAGCTGAAAGATGGCGTCGATCAGGCTGTTGAGTTCGGCGCTGGCTTTGGCGTCAGGACGCTTTAGCTCGGTGACGGCGCGACCTTCGGCGGCGGCGTTCGGAAACGCCTTGCGACGACCGATAGGGCAGTCAAGGAAGTCGATACCGTCAGCGTTGGCGAGAGCTTCCGCAGCCGCGACGTTGTCAGCGCCTTGAGCGTCCGCGAAGTTCAGGACGGCGACGGCGCGAAGGCCGGGATTGATGATCCGCGCCTCACCTATCAGCCCTGCGACCTTGTCGAGCGTCCATATGTCGAAGCTGCGCGGCTGGAAGGGAACGACCGCGACGTCAGCGACGGTAAGCGCGGCGCGAAGACCGCCGGTATCGCGTCCGCCGGCATCGATGATGACGTCGTCGTACTTGCCTGCCATCTGGAGGACCTGGGTCCGGACGGCTGCGCCGGAAAGCTGGATCGCAGTATATCCGGGAGAACCAAGCTGTTCGGTTCGAAGCGCGGTGAAGTCGCTGGCGGTTCCCTGTTCGTCGGCATCGACCAGGAGAAGATCGCGGCCAGCCTGGGAACGGGCGACCGCGAGATTGACAGCCAAGGTGGTTTTTCCCACTCCGCCCTTGGTCTGAGCTAGAACGATCTTCATCTGATTGCGCTCCGATATACAAATGATATTCTTTATACATATGACGCACATCGTTTTAACATCGCTCGTATATCTAAGCAATGGGCGTGAGAGGCTGGAAGAGAAGACCCGGAGAAGGTATATTCAGCCTGAGAACAAAAAAAGGGGGGAGGAGACGAACATGAGCCACCGTGTACCGCAAATCCATCCAGGCTGCGTCCGGGTTCAGGCGCAGATCGGCGCAATGTCTGGGGCCTGTGACTATGACGTGGAGAAGCTGCCACAATGGCTGGCGACCATGGAAAGGGCCTGCGTTCCGCCGCTGGTGCGCGGGTCGGAGAACGGCGCTCAGATGGCAGGCTACATGACGTTTGCAGCGGCGGCGCAGGGGCAATGGGACCTTGCCTGCATTTCCGCGCTCTGGATCGTCCTGTACGGCCCTACCGTGCGGGACACGACGCTGGCGGACTTCATGAAGCTGGCCGACAACGGCGTCATCACGATCACCGCGAACGCGGACGGCACCAGTTGGCACATGAAGACGGCGATCCTGGAGCCGGTGATTCACTGAGAGACGTATCCGGTTAGGTTAAGGATGATCAACGTTGACGCAACCGGGGGGCATAATGACCGGGCTGTGACCGGGCACCATCAGGAAGGCCGCTGACCTCGAAGGCAACGATCTGATCGGCCACTCGTTGGTGGCCTCGACTATCGAGGGTTTAGCGGTCTTATCTGACAGGAAATCCATTATGGAAGAACCGGAAAGCAAATCCATAGACTACGATAAGGAATTTGTCAGAGTTTTTAAACAAACATCTTCTTCATTGTTAATATTGACGGGCACCACATTAGTAGCCGTATTAGGATTTACGGGATCTGTATGGTCTCGTCAGCATAGTGATCTATTTGACCAATGTGCCGATGCTATAAAATAGTTTTCTTTAGTATTCTGTGTGAGCATAGTCTATTATAGCTTAGCATTTGTATGTGATATGTATTACCATGCTAGAAATCACAGCGCTGGAAAGTATGTATTTTTGCTATTGAACTTTACATTTACATTGTGCGTTCCAATAATCTTATCTTATCTATATTTTGGAGCATATTTTGTTGGTGGCATCACTCAGACACTTCGAATTGATGCAATCAATCAGAGAATAATAGAACAACAAAACAAGCAGCCTTCGGAGTTTTAGACGATGCCCCACGGCGCCTGGAGCCTGGGAGAGTTCCCGTTGCCGCTGGTGCGGGTCAAATGCGACAAGTGCAATCGGGCAGGGCAATATTACACCGCCAAGCTGATCGAGCGCTATGGTCGGGACATGGTCATGCCGGAGCTGCGTCATATCCTGGCGCAATGCCCACGGAGGCATACGATGAACGACCCCTGCATGATCGTCTTCGTTGATCGCCTGGAGCGATCTTGAGGAAACCGGCAAGAACTGCCGCAAAAGACCCCGAAATCGCGCGATAACGGGCGTTTTTGGACGCAGCCAATTAACGGCCAACGCGCAATAGGAGTTCTTATTGTCCGTTGGCCGTTAATTGCGTGCTCGTTTTCGGGGGTAAGATCGTCGGACAGGCCTATGGCAATCGAGCCATATGCCGAACGGTCCCTTAGAATGATTCGCCAAGGCCGAGAGAAGGCCGAGGAATGCCGTGCGGCGGAAAAAGCAGGGGTTATGCTCTCGAACGAAAGACGCTTCTACGGCCTTCCTACGAGCTTGTAGAGGGTAGCGTCTTTGACCTGCTATTGAGAGAGTTTTGAGACCATGACGACGATGCGACCTGTAGACCCGACGCGAATCCTCTACGCTCGGCCGGAAACCTTCATCAAGCTGCTGGAGACCAAGCGGGCGCGCAAGCGCGAGGACGACGTCGCCTTCATCCGTGAGCGCGACCATGAGTTCGCGAACATGGCGTTGATGGTCAGCGACCAAGTCGCTCCTGGCGCGATCTTCCGCCGAATGGTGAGGGCAGAAGGCGGTGGCGTCATCTTCATCTTCGCCGGAACCGTCTGACCCGGCTTGTAACGCTTGTAAAGGCGTTACAAGTAATCGGTCACCACTTACAAACAGCTCGCAAAGGTTTAATTTCTTCTTCAATGCCAGTGATCGGAAACTCGACAGTTTGCGCGTTTTGATTGAAGGGTGTGATCCTGACAAGAAGAGTGTCGTGTTTGAACATACTCTTAATTAGAGGGATGCCTTTACCATCCCATAGACCCATTGCCTTATTGTCAGTGGACTCAGTCCAGCTTTTTGTCTCCGCTTTCAAGTTATCAATACGAGTAGTAACTTCATCAAACCCTCCGCTTGAAGCTAGAAAATTTCCAGCCATATATACATAAAGGTTAGTAGAACCCTCCGTGCAGTGTATGTTTAGGTAAGCATATCCTTCTCGTCTGCCGCGACCTGAGACTTCATTCTTCGAGGCAACACTGAGATACACACCTTGGCTATCGTCTACTTTTGACTTTTCCTCTGTTCGCTTCCAAACACTTTGCTTAGTTGATGTGACTTCTGAAGTCTTTCGATGGATGAGGTCATAACACGACAACCTTCTAGTGTCATTCTTGATTTCGGCACACTTTTCGTCTGTTTGCGCCAAAGATTTAGTGGAGTTAGAGTATACTAACGCAAACATCGTCAGCGTGATCGACAGAACTTGTAGTGTAGTTCGTAGCATAATTACGTGGCCTTCTGCTTTTCGTTTGGTCTTATCATACAACTGCCATCGGTCTTCAAGGTCACGATCATCGTCGTGGCCAACCGGAAGTTAGCCTATCAGCAGATCCTGAACGACGGCATGCTGTTTCGTCGTCGGGAAGACGCGCTGGACGTAGTATCCGAGGGCGTCGCTGATATGGCTGAGCTTCGGGTCGGCGCGCTTGTCGAGTTCGCCGGAGCCGCCGGCCAGGAGTCTGACGCCTTCGAGATCGCGGACGACGTTCGGAGCCTTAAGCGGATCGACCATCAGCCTGACGTCGTCGGCCGCCGACTTCATCCTACTGTTCATGGCGTTGACACGCGCTCGCTCTGCCGGGTTCGCCGCAGGCACCCGGATCGAGAGACGGTCCTGGAAGACGGGGCGCAGCTCGGCGCGGACGAGGTCCCAATCGCTTCCCAGGACGCGCGCTGATCCGCGAGCGCCGCCAGTCGCGTCGCCGTAGACGTGGACGGGGCCGAAATGCTTCTCGCCATAGTCGGCAATGATCTTTCGGCAGACTGCGGGTGTCGTTGAGTTGCGGGGAATGTGAACTTCACCGATGACGCCGGTTCCGTCGAGGCCGTTGGATAGGCGTTGCTCTTGGCAGATCGCGGCGACACCCGGTTCGACGTTGAAATCCAGGCAGATGATCAAGGGCGCTGCTGGATTGTAGACGAGCGGCGCGCAATGGGTGAGACGGTCGAAAGCGTAGTAGGCGCGGCCATCGAAGGTGATGAACGACGCCTCCATCTCCTGCTGGTACACCAAGGGGTCGAGCGTCCGACGCGCGCTTTCGATCTCGCTTGGCGAAAGGATGTCGGCGCTGATCCAAGTAAACCCATCCCATTCCGGGTCCTGGCCGCTCGTCGCATAATTGAACATGTCGTAGTAGGCTCCGCGGCCTTCGGGAACGCCGATCAACCAGCACCAACCGGCGCGATCCGCGAGCGCTGGCCGGATGTTCTCGCCCCAGGCACCAGGACAGATGTTCGCGACTTCGTCAACCACGCCGCCGTTCCAGGCGCGGCCTTCAATGCGCTGCGGGCGGTCGAGACCGACGACGACGATCTCGGCGCCAGTGATGAGCCTGATCGTCAAGTCGCTTTCGCGCGGCCTGCCTTCGCGCATCCAAGCCGGGATCATGGCTTTCAAATCTGACCACCAGATCGCTTTCGCCTGATCGCGCGTCGGCGCTGCGGCGAAGTATCGGTAGTCGAGCCATTCGCCCTGCGATGACTCCTTTAGCGCCTGGATGATCAGGTTGCGCTTGGCGCGTTCGGTCTTGCCGCTTCGACGGCCCGCCGGAACGACCTTGAAGCGCGCGGGCGAGTTAATAAGGCGGATTTGCTCAGGGTGTGGCTTTAGCTGAGTCCAGCGCGCGGTGAGCTGGCCGGGTTCGGCGGGATGCTTTTCGGTGAACAGCATCTTGGGCATGGCGATCTCCTGGTCGATGCTGCGCGTCGGGCAAGCATGCGAAAGCGCCGCCGCGTCGAGATGACGGGCGGGTGGTTCTGGCGACGGGCTGTTGATCCTTGGCGCGCGGCTATACTGCTGCGCCTCTAGTCTCTAGGAGGAAGAGCAAGTATCTTTAGTTGGAGGGATCTAGAAACAAGGAACTATAAAGTGGCGACGATCAAGGGTACGAACTCGGGTGAGACTAAGACCGGAACTACAGCCGCTGATCTGATTTACGGGTACGGAGGAAACGACAGTCTCTATGGTCGCGCGGGCGACGATCAGATCTGGGGTGGCCTTGGCGACGACAAGATCTGGGGCGAGGCCGGTGCGGATATCCTGCGCGGTGAAGATGGTAACGACGTCTTCTACTCCGGTGACGGAAACGACAAGGTATATGGCGGCGTCGGGAACGACACTCTATACGGCGACGCCGGCACCGATACCATTTACGGCGACGCAGGTAACGACATCCTCAAGGGTGGCAGCGGCATCAGCAAGCTGTACGGCGGAGATGGAAACGACCAGCTTTTCTATGACCCGACCACGGGCAATATAGCCAGTATCGGCCAGTACCTCGCAGGGAGTGTCCTGGAGGGTAATGGAGGCACAGACACGCTGAACGTCTTCAACAAGTCAACATATACGGACGGCACCACGTCCAAACCCACCCTTACAGCTATATGGGTGGACGAAAACG
>NZ_JCACHA010000095.1:0-3949 GCF_059503625.1 Skermanella sp. | reverse complement strand
GAGCGTAGTCGCTCTGGCACCGCGCTCGCCTTTCCGGCAGCAGGGCGAGGGAACCTCACAGCCTGCCTCGCTCGGTCGCAGCCCCCAAATGGCTCGCCTGCGGCAGCAGAAGATGCTGGCCGACTAGGTTCGACACAAGTAAACTGCTCAAGAGACGCCGTTCCATTCTGTCTCTCGTTCCAGCTTCCAGTTTCCTAGATAAACCGCATATCATGCCAAGCTGCGCCCAGGATCAGAAATGTCCCTTCTGCCAATGATCAGGAAAGCTTAATCAGCTCATCCAATGACTGAAACTGCGCAACCAGCAGACCCCACGAGTTGCGACCAGGAGCCGATCCATATTCCCGGCTCGATCCAGCCACATGGAATTCTCCTCGCCATCGATCCGGAAACGGCTACCGTGATTCAGGTCGCTGGAGAAACGGAGCGATTACTTGGCCGTACCGTGACTCAAATTCTCAATGAGCCGGTAGGCGAGGTCCTGGGTAGTGACCCGGCCATGCTGATCCAGTCATCCAGTAACGGCCCGTTGGCGGAGCCGGTCTTTCTGGGATCGATCAGTGTCCCTGCAGCTAGCCGCATGCTCGATGTCGTCGCGCACATACGTGACGGTCTCCTCATCCTGGAGATGGAGCCGGCGGAAGCCCATCGGGACAGCGCCGCGCGGATGCTCGCCAAGCTTCACGCGATCAGCACGGAACTGGAAACGCAACTCGATCTGACTCGGTTATGCCGGGCGGCCGCTCGGGAGATGCGCTCCCTTATTGGCTTCGACCGGGTGATGATCTACCGTTTTCTGGAGGACAAATCAGGCTGCGTCGTCGCCGAGGCGAAGATCGCCGAATTGGCTCCCTTCCTGAACCATCACTATCCGGCGTCAGATATTCCCAGGCAGGCACGCGCTCTTTATGTGCGCAGTCCGGTCCGGTTGATACCGGATGTAAACTACGCGCCGGCACCTCTTATTCCAGCTCTTTGTCCGGCCACAAACGAGCCGCTCGATATGAGCGACTGCTGGCTGCGAAGCGTGTCACCCACCCACATTCAGTACCTGAAAAACATGGGTGTCGCAGCGTCCATGTCCATTTCGATCGTGATCGAGGGAACTCTATGGGGTCTGATCGCCTGCCATCATGCATCACCTAAACAGGTTCCTTACGAATTACGGGAAGCATCGAAGCATGTTGGCCAGATCCTGAGCCAGCTGATCCGGGCACGGCAGGAGGCGAGCCACCACACTGAGACCTTGCGGCTCAGTTCGACGCGCGACGAGTTGAGTTGGACTTTGGCTCGTTCAGAAGCCGTTGACAAAGCTCTACTGGAACATGGCCCAGCGCTTTCCACCCTCATTCCCGCGGATGGCGCCGCGATCCGGGTCGGTGACGAGGTTCTGTGTATCGGACACGCACCCCCTGAAGCCGAGGTGAAAAAGCTAACAGCTTGGATCATGAACTCCTCCCGGCCAGACCCTTATGCCACCGACGTTCTGGCGGAGCGTTATGGGCCGGCTTCCGATCCTGCGTTCCAGATGGCTGGCATTCTGGCGACGGTAGTCTCGCGTGAAACTCCGCTGGTCCTGATGTGGTTCCGCGCCGAATACGTCCAGACCATCAACTGGGCCGGCAACCCCCATAAGCCCGTCGAGCCTGGTACCAGCCTCGGCACGCTCACCCCCCGGAAATCTTTCGACGCCTGGCAGGAAACGGTCCGGAACCGATCCCGCGCCTGGTCGAGCGCAGAGGTGAACGGGGTACGGAAGTTTAGGGATACAGTCTTCGACCTGCTTCAGCGGCAGAGGCTTCGGGAGCTGAACCTGCAGCTTCGTCGAACTCTCTCCGACAAGGAGGAGCTTCTTGAACAAAAAGACCTCCTCATGCGGGAGGTCAACCATCGTGTCCAGAACAGCCTTCACCTTGTGAATTCGATGCTCAGCATCCAGGAGCGCGAAACATCAGATCCAACCATCCGGTCCCATTTTGAGGAGGCGCGGCAGCGGATCATAGCGGTCAGCACGGTTCATCAGCGGCTTTGGCGCTCGGATCAGATCCAGAATGTCGAGTTCGGTACGTATCTGCGCGAGCTGCGCGATGGCCTGGTAGAGGTTTGGGGACGCTCCTGGGAGCAGCATGTTACGATCCATGCACCGCCCATTCTTCTGCCTACTGACCGGGCCATCATACTTGCACTTGTGATTACGGAGCTGCTCACGAACGCTATCAAGTACGCGTATCCTGAAGGTGTGGGACCCATTGACGTAACGGTGCAGGAGCAGGTTCGGGCAACAATTCGCGTAACCGTGGCGGATTGCGGAGGTGGCATGCCATCCGAGGCGCGGCGGAGCGGCTTTGGATCCCGTCTTACGAAAACACTCATCTCTCAGCTTGAAGGAGATATCGAGATCATGACGAACGCGTCGGGCACACGCGTCATTCTCACGGTGCCACATTCAGTGCATATGGACGCTCCATAGCAGGCAGACATCAGTTGCCGGGACTGTGTCAGAAGTTTCTCCTAAACAGGACCTTTTTCGTTTTAGCTTTGTGCCATGTAGATCGCCGCCGCGGTCGCTTGCGAAACCTCCAAGCAGGTAATGGCACTAATATCCAATTCACATGCGTAATCTGAGTAGATAAAAGGATCAATGACGGGGCGCGAAAACGGTCTCCGAGTAAGCCAACCCGCTACGCACAGCCAACTGGAGCTGATCTGGGGTGACAGGCGAAACTTCAGGAACACAGATTTCCTTGTGAGCGATGTCAATCAAACATGCTCCTGCTCAAGCGTTTTCCTTACCAACTTCGACCACATGCTCGGTAGTGGACTGCTGTGTGGCGGCGCCTACATCGTCCGGGGCACGCCGGGTGCCGGCATACCCGTCCTCGACAAATCGCTCAGCTGGTCCGGAAGTAAGCCGAGCGGCATGAAGCGAAACTGCTGGTTCTCGATAGTCTCCTCGTGCTCGAGGAAGCCGCACAGTCCCAGCATGAGTTTCGCCGGATCGCCTATGAACCACCTATCATCAACGCTCGACCCTGAACGGACGGTATGGAAAATCAGCAGCAGCCGGAGAGCGGACTGGAGTGTGGACTGTTAGTTCCTCCACAGCTGTGGAACCAGCGGACAAGGAAACACCAATGATTGACTTCCGCGAACAGTTTATCGAACGGCTCAATCCGGACCAGGACGGGTTTGATACTATACCCTTGTCAGGACGAGCGAAGGTGTATCGACCAGCAGGATGCTGGGTCTACCAAGTCAACGCGGACCAGGAAAGAGAATTCCGCCAATGGGTGATAGACCACCTTGGACTTCCAGAGTTGGGCAGAGTGAAAGTCCATGGTGATTTTCCGATGCTCCAGGTCGCTAGCCCGCTCGATAGTCCATTTGACTGAGAGGCAATGATGCTCCTACATATGTCAACTGACATTTTGGTTAGATGAAGCGGGCTTGGTTGGACGGCATGGATGACCGAAGATTTCCCGAACCACGAAGCGTTTGAGACAACGAACGATTTCCGCCGTTCGGTGCCAGACGTAGTCGATCGTGGGCTGATGGCCCCGTATGCGCACGACGACGGGAGCAACGGGAACCGTGGGGCAGCTCGGGCTGCAGCAGCTTCGAACTCGAACCTCGACGGCACGTTCCATGACCTTTTCACCAGCTGGTATCCGGGCATGCCCGCCAACAATGTCCAGTCTGCCCCACTCGCTACCGCAGCCCGAGTTGCCCGACGGTTTCTGTTGCTCTCCTGCTCGGCGGCTGCAACCCGGCGGCGGCCAACCTCGATCATTCTGATTTCCATGGCGCCTCCCTCAAGGGTGCTTGTCTGTCCAGCGCCTCCGTGTAGGAGGTCAGGCTGGGCAAGGCCGACCTTAGCAGTGCCGACCTCCAAGGCGCTTGCCTCAAGTCCGCGATGCTGGACCAGCCCGTCTGACGGACATCTGCCGTG
>NZ_JCACHA010000094.1:1433-3956 GCF_059503625.1 Skermanella sp. | reverse complement strand
TCCACCTGAGCAACGCGATCGCATAGCGATGACCATCCAGATCGTCCAAGCCGCCATTGAAGCGGTTGCTCAGGCCCAACTGGCTTCCGAGAAGGCGAAGCGACTTGTTGAAGAGGCCAAGGAAGCAGCTCAACGTATCAGTAAGCCGGACTGAACCCTGCACACAAAGTTGCACGGTGCGATCCCTTTCCTAGGCAAATGCCCAACCGCATTTGCTGTAAACCGCATCGATACCCGACATTGACGCTGCAATGCAGCATCATTCGCTTTGACTGGTCTGCCCCAACGGATCAGGCGCACCTAACCCGCTCGCCATCATCGCAGTGACGGGCGGTATTTTTGCTCGCCCTCATGAGCAAAGAAAAGACCCGCTTTTGGGGGGCAGGAGCCGGTCTAAGTTTAACCGATTGAAAAACAGTAGAAGTTGCGATCGAAATCTACCGCGAAACCTCTCTGTAGTCGCTGATGTCAACGGTATACCCAGCCTGAACAGGCCTTGGCTTCTTCGAACGACAAACCGATCATCTCCAGCCGGTCGTCGCCCTTGACGAAATGCAGGATCTCGCCCTCGCTGATCACGCTGCTGCTGTCACCGACGGTCCGGAGATGGATCTGAATACGCATGTCCATCCCAAAGGCTCCTACTGTCAAAGCGCCTACCTATCTGCCGACACTGCCGCGAACTACCCCGGACCTCTCAAACTTTGCCATGGTCCCGTTAGCGATCGCACTCACGTAAACGATTTGGGTAAGTATTTTTTGCAATCTTATACCTCCAAATTGGAGTTAGAGGATTCTGAGGATGGCATACACCCCACTGAGCATTTCCACCTTGGCAGCAGCCGTCGTTCCCTACGAGAATGCCAGGCCCACAGCTTTCAAGTGGGTTTCCACGTCCGGCAGTGACGCCAACAACGGCTCGTCCGCCTCTCCCTATAAGACCATCCAGGCTGCCGTGAAGGCCGCCGCGCCCGGCACTGCTATCATGGTCAAAGCCGGGACTTACACTGAAAACGTCAAGATCACCAAGAGCGGTGCGGCCGACAAACCGATCTGGCTGGTCTCGGCTGACGGCGAAGGCTCTGCCACGATCAAGGCGGCGAATGCGGGCCTGCCGGTGGTCTACGGCTATGGCATGGACAACGTGGTGGTCAAAGGCTTCCAGTTGTCGGGTGGCACCGAGGGTATCAAATTCACCCAGGGTGGCACCAACCTGGCCAATATGGCGACCAACATCGTCATCGAGGAAAACCACCTCTACGGCCAGAAGATCGACGGTATCAAGACGGCCCAGACGGTGGGTATCGCGATTACCGGCAACACGGTCCATAACATCGCCACCCAGGAGGGGATTGACAACGTCTACATGCGCAACGGTGTGATCGCCAACAACGAGGTCTACGATGTTCGCGGCCTGTCCGGCATCGTGGTCAAGGCTGGTTCGTCCAACATCAAAATCTTGAACAACAATGTCCATAAAGTGCCTGACGGCATCCTGATCGGCGGGCACAGTGACAAGCCCGGCTCGATCTTTCCGACAGGTCTCAATTATCAGGCCAAGGGCGTCACCGTTCAGGACAACAAGGTGTCGGCATCCAAGCAGGCCATCAATGCCTATGGTGCGGTCGACAGCGTCGTCAAAGAAAACTCCCTGACCAGCACCGGCACACTGTGGAATGTGCGGGTCGGCACCGACAACCTCGGCTACACCTCCAGGAATGTTCAGATCGTCAACAACGATATTTCGAAAGGCGCCTGGTTGAGTGCTGCATCCGGATCGGTCAGCGCCAACAGCGGCAACACCACGACGACGGCGCTGGACTTGTCCCAGCTCGGCCCCAATACGCTAAAGATGTATTTGGCAGGTGGCGCGGTCGCCGGTGCATCCGGTTCGGCAACACCCACCACGATCAAGACCGATAGTGTAACGCACGATTGGAAAGACAGCGGCTCTGTCGTCAAGACGATCAAGGGCACCTCGGCAGGGGACACCCTTATCGGCACCCTCGGCAATGACCAGATCGACGGCGGCGCTGGCCTTGATGTCATGACCGGCGGGACCGGGGATGATCGCTATGTGGTCGGGTCGCGCCATGATGTCGTGAAAGAACTGGCACCTGGCGGCCGCGATACCGTACTGCTATGGGACTCGTCGTACACGCTGGCGGCTCATGTGGAAAACCTGATCATCTACACAAGCACCGGTGCCAGGGTGATCGACAATGCCATGGACAACGTACTCACGGGCGGTGCTGGGGCTGACACCTTCGTCAACAGCGGTGGGCACGACCTGATTCGCGGCTTCAAGGTAGGCACCGACCACCTTGACCTTGATGCCGTCGGTGTCACAGTCGCCAGGACTGCTTTTGACGATATGGTGATCCAGCACGGTACAGCATCGGTGACACTGGTGGGCGTGGATTACCACACGGCCCTTGCCAGCGTGCTATTTTAGAAGCTGTTTGTAGAGGTCAGGCTGTCATCGAGATCACCATCATATCCGTCCCTTCCCGGCGCTTGACG
>NZ_JCACHA010000094.1:0-1423 GCF_059503625.1 Skermanella sp. | reverse complement strand
CACTGTTCGCGCTTCAAACGCGGCAACCTTGATGTCGGCCTTCGTGTTGTCTCCCGGTCAGTGGGCGCTCAGATCTGAGGCTTCAATGAACCAGCACTGCATCTCCTGGGACGACATCCCTGAAAAGGTCGCGGCCTCCGGTGTGGGCAAGCGCGTGCTGGCCGGCGCTGATATATCTCTCGTGATGGTCAAGGTTCCAGCGGGGATCAAGGCTGACCGTCACAGCCATGAGCAGTTTGTGCAGGTTGTCTCGGGGACCGGTTTGCTGGAAACGGAGCAGGGTTCACATCCTTTTGGGCCCGGCAACGTGTTCCACTTTCCTCCCGACACCTGGCACTCTGCCCACTTCGACAGCGACACTATCCTAATTGAAACGACTCTGGCGAGCTGAGGATCAGAACCTCTTACTACACCCACGGCTCCGAGCAAGGGGATGAGTTACCGCTTATCAGAATACATATCGTGGCCTCCGAAAAGGACATTTTCGCCCTTGTCAAACAGCCCCGGACGTGGCCGTTTACCCTCGCTCGAATAGGGACGGCTGCATTTTCAGGATGGGCAGCACATCGCTGGATGCTCTGCCGGAAAACTGCGGGCCGGTTGGTTGAAGAGCCGCTGCCCCAACGCGAGCCCGGTACTCGGCCAGAACATTGGCGTGTCGCCAAGCGAAGATCGCGGCTTCGGTCCGGTTGCGGCACTGAAGCCGGATCAGGAGCTGGCGGATCAGCAGCTTGGTCGTCGGCAAGGTGGCCTTGCGGCTAAGGGCAATTTCCTCGTCGGTCATGCCATTGACCAGCAGCGGCAGCAGCGACAGGTGTGTTTCGGCCAGGGTGTCGAGCAGGGCCAGCCGATGCTCGTCCACCGTCGCCGCATTCATCGCGGGCGCCACGACCACATAGCCGAACGCTGCCAGATCCAGCTTTGCTTTCAGATCCCCGGCCGATCCGCTCCACACCAGCCAGCCATCGAGCAGAATCACGAACTCCCGTATCCGGGCCACCTGGTCCGGCATGAAAACACCTAGCGTGTGGATACCGCGCATCAGGCCGGGGTTGCCGGTAGAAAGGATGTCCTGCAGCCAATCGAGCGAGCGGACGCTAAGGAGCAGCGTTTCCGAACCCCAGCGCAAGGGTTCCAGGTCCCCTACTCCCTCAATCTGCCGGACCTTGAACCCAGTAGTCTCGGCCAGGGCGGGTTGAACCTGGGGCATGGCTGCCAGGCATCGCTTGAACGCAGCGAAGCTGTTCCCGGGCTTGTCCGTCGGGGACAGGCGAAATCCGGGCATAGTGCCGCCATGAATCACGGAGGAACGAGCAGACACTTTAAAGTCCTTTTACTTTGCTGAGCATGGCACCGGCCGACGAAAGTCGGCTTTGCTGAACCAGTATTAATCCAGTGATGGGCGCTGCGTGATTTTGGGAAT
>NZ_JCACHA010000093.1:0-3987 GCF_059503625.1 Skermanella sp. | reverse complement strand
CTCATGCTGCGAAGGCTATGCCGAAGAACAATATGATCCCGGACGGACACTAAGCTTATCCACACGTTGGTCCGTTGACGCCGCGAACGTAGGTGGCTCACAGCACACCATTAGAGACCCCTATGTCACATACACAAAATCCAAAACCTCCGCTTGGAGACAAACGCATCCTCGTTGTAGAGGATGAAGCATTTCTGGCGATGTGGATTAAGGAAATACTGATGGAAGCTGGTGCAATAGTTATAGGGCCGGCTGCATCAGTGGATGTAGCGCTTAAGCTCCTTGATGTTGCATTACTGAAGTGCGGCGTCGATGCTGCTGTAGTGGATTATAATCTTGGCGAGACCATGTCATTGCCGGTAGTCACACGGCTTGCTACACGTGGCATTCCGTTTCTAATCCAGTCTGCCTATCACGATGTGCCGCAGCTCGAAGGCGTTCGATTGATCACCAAGCCTTATCCGCCTGAGGATCTTGTCTCTGCATTGACATCAATCGTCTAGCTGTCTTTGCCTGAAACCGTACAATTGCACTGTTCCAATCCGATGCTCGACTAATCCGCCTGTGATTCGACATGCCTTTGCAAAGCACCTTAATGGTGACAACATGTGTGGTTCCGTTTTGCGAGTTCGCTGCCATGTCCATACTGCACGGCCGCACAGTGCTTATCGTAGAGGATGAGACCCTGCTTGCCATGCTGGCAGAAGACTGCCTCCTTGAGTTCGAGATGAACGTCATTGGAAACGTGGCATGCGTTGCTGACGCACTCAGTTTTCTCAGTACCCGCCAGCCGGACGTCGCTGTTGTTGACCTCAATCTCGGCGGCGTGTCGGCGTTGCCGGTGATCGTTAGATTGCAAGAGGTTGGCATCCCCTACCTAGTTGTCACTGGTTATGGCGAGGATGGCGGTCCAGTGCGTCTGCCTGACGCGCCGGTGCTGGCAAAGCCATATGTGGTCCCGCGCCTGCAAGCTGTCCTTGAGGATCTGCTTCAGAAGCACACACGGGTAGCAAACCCGTCCACCTAAGCGCCAGCTGCTCCGTCGCACAGCTCATGCAATGGCATCAAGGCGGACAAGGCGCTGGAGGTTGCCGGTAGGCCCGCGTAGCAGCGCTTGAGCACGTTGCGTCTGATCCAGCTTGGCGGTGAGCGCCTCGCCATGGCGCCGCTTCACGGCGGACATGACCGTCTCCACCTTCCACCTCTGGCGGTACGCGACGCAGTCGGCTCCCACGCCTGGCTCGCCGAGCCGCCGCACCATCTCCCGCCGCAGTGGGGTGGTCGCCACCACGTGGGCCGAGCGCCGCTCCTTGGCCGAGATGGGGCTGTCGACGTGGAGGCCTCCGCGGCAGTACCGAGGGTTCACCTCGCTGTCATAGCCCGCATCCGCCAGGAACTGCTCAAACGGCATGCGGGCGTCCGCCGCGCTGGCCAACGGTGGAAGGTCGTTGAAGCCACCGTATGGTCCTGGTTTGACACCCTGCGCCACCAGGATCTGCAGCGCGACTCACATGGCGAAGGCTCATTTCCGCCAATCGCGCTGGCCTCGGTGTCGCTTCGCGCCATTCGAAATAGCGGCACGTATGCGCGAGGAAGATGCCAGTGAGTCGAGTGCGATCTGGGATGCACATTCGATGTCCCGATGGGCGCGGCGAACGGTCTCACATAGATCCGCGTCCAGCAGGTAGGGGCTGACGTGGTGGCGGGCGAACCGCCACACCATCGCATGGTCCAGGACAAATCGGAGGTCGAACACGCGACGGAGCTGATCGGACAGGCGGAAAAGGTCTTCCAGACCACGGTAGGTTGGCCGCAGTCTCTCCCGTAGCAGAAGCAGGGCCAACAGGGCGGCTGGCGTGTAGGCCGGTTGGCAAACCGGCAACACTGGCTCCCTCCCGAGCAGGTCATAGGCCTGAGCGAGCTGGATGGGGCTGGTCTCGACGGGGACGACCTCCAACCCTCGATAATGAAGCAGACGTTGGGACGTGCAACCCGGGCGTCAGGAACAGCGCAGCTTAGAGATTGATCCCGCCGCTCAGCACCTTGGTTCAAACAAGAAGCGTTTAGACGATCCAGTCCGCTGCCTTGGTGTCACATCCCCTGCAGGCTGGTCAGCAGGCGTTCCAGGTCGCGCAGATTGGCAGCACCGGTCTTGTCCAGCACCGCGCGGACCTGGCTGCGGACTGTCGCCTCGCTGAGGCCCCGGCGCGCCGCGACCGCGACGGTGCTTGTCCCACCCGTGAGGGCTTGGGCCACCTCCGCCTCGGCGCGCGTCAGCCCGAACAGGTCGCGGAGCATGTCAGCTCGAGGCGACGTTCGGACCATGGGTGAGAGATCACGTAGCAGGACAAGAGCTTGGCCCTGAACCCGCCCCGCACCCGCCTCGGCACCACCGCGTCCGGCAAGGCGCCGAGGCAGAGGGGCAACCAGGGCGGCGAGGCGCTGAGACCTGTCCTCGGTACTCAGACGCAAGGCACCACCAGCCCGACCGTCTTTGGCAACCTCCCGCACCAGCGCGGCAAAGCGGACGTCCTCGACGTTGTGGCGGGCCACTGCAACAGTGCAGCTTCCAGCACCGCCGGCTCGGCGCACTTGCTGCAGCCGCAGGGCAGCCCCATGAGCCGCCGCCATCGTCTCGGCTGCCGTATTAGCCACCAGCACGCGCATGGTCGCGTCCAGCACCAGCACACCCAAGGGCAGCGCATCCAGAGCCGCGAGCCCCGCCGTACCAGCCACAGCCTTCAGCCGGTGGCGCAGTTGCATGGCCCGTCGCAGATGCGGCAGGGCACCGTCAACGAGCCGCCGCTCGGCATCCCCGAACGGAGCTGCATTATCGGGGCGGTGCAAACCGATCGGCATCATGCCAGCCTCGCCGAGCGGCACCACCGTGCCGAGAACGTGGCGAAGCCCAAGCGGGCGGCCGAAGTCGTTGTAGAACTCGCTGCGCACGAACTCATGGTCGGGCACCAGCATCTCACCGCCAATCAGAAGCCGGATCGGCGCCGCACTGCCACCGCGCGCCAGCACCGCCGCGGCACGGGTGGTCCACAGGTCGAGGTGACGGTAGTGGGACTGGTAGGCGGCAACGGCACTGTCCGGGAAGCCCTCACGCCAGAGCAACTCGGTCTGGCCAGTGAGCGCGTCCCCGACCATCAGCGACGCCGTCCGTGCCTGGACCAGCGATTTCAGGCCGGTCTCGACCACCGTCCAGGGCGTCGAGCCCGCCGCGGCATCGTAGATCTCTTCCGTGAGCGCCAGCAGCCTCTCGTGCGACATCGCGGCTCTCCACCATCGTGTCGGTCGGTGACCAAGCGCCCGGCAGCGCCCGGGACAGCGGCAAAACGCCATGCATTCTGGCCGCGGACATCATCAGTTTGCAGGATGCCCGCTAGCGCTACCGAGCTGCTCGCGAGGATGGGAAAAGGAGTGAGGCATACCCGATCCTTTGGACCAGCTGCGGCTGGCCGAGCAATCTAAGAGTGGACACCCGCGCGTGACCCAGGACATCGCCCATGGTGTTCGCGAACCGTTCGGTCCCGAGGCGGCCCACGCGCCACCGCGCGGCGCCGGCCAAACTAGCGCTTCAGGTGTCCTGCGAGGCCCTCGATGACGCACGAGAGCCGTCCCGTTGGTCGCCGGCCGGGCGCGGAACCAGTGCTGGCCGTTGGCGTAGGCGGAGACGGTGCCGCGCGCCTAGACTGCCCGACGGCAGCGACGGGCGCGCGACACGGATGGTAGAGGCTTGGTTCGAACCTGTAGTGCCTGGCGACGCGCCGGCCCTCGTGCAGCTGGCCCGGCAGTTCCATGACGAGGATGGGCACCCTCTCTCGCCTAGATCCGAGGCCGCTCTCGTCCGCGCCGTCGCCGGCGCGGAACCCCTTGCGCGCGTTCGGGTGGTCCGCGCCGAGACCGGGGGGCCGCCCGCCGGTTACCTAGCCCGTCTTATTCATCGGACGTCGGGATATCGGCTGGCGGATGTAGCGTAAG
>NZ_JCACHA010000092.1:0-3993 GCF_059503625.1 Skermanella sp. | reverse complement strand
TCGACGAACTTTCCGGCGGCCAGCGGCAGCGGGCCTTCATCGCCATGGTCCTGTGCCAGGACACGAACTACATCCTGCTGGACGAGCCGCTGAACAATCTGGACGTCAAGCATGCCGTGGCGATGATGAAGCTGTTCCGGCGCACGGCGGACGAGTTCGGGAAGACCATCATCCTCGTGCTGCACGACATCAACTTCGCCTCCTGCTATTCCGACCGGATCATCGCCATGCGCGACGGCCGCGTCGCTTGCGCCGGCACGCCGGAGGAAATGATAACGGCCGACGTCATCCGCGAGATCTACGGCATAGAAGCCGACATCCACGAAATCGAAGGCCGCAGGATCACGGTCTATT
This sequence comes from Skermanella sp., assembly GCF_059503625.1. NCBI lineage: Bacteria > Pseudomonadati > Pseudomonadota > Alphaproteobacteria > Rhodospirillales > Azospirillaceae > Skermanella > Skermanella sp. Next base: position 3,639 of record NZ_JCACHA010000092.1, on the reverse strand, counting down.
ACAGATAGCGAACGCGATCGCCTCGCCGCACCGGCGTCCTGCGCGACTGGGCACGGAAGCGGCGGCTCAGATGAAACTCGACCGCTTCAACAAGGAGACCAAGGTCGCCGACAACAGGAAGGCGATCCGCCTGCCACCGGAACAGGCATCCCTGGTGCTGGCGCCGATGCCAGCCGCCTGACGGCGGACCATCGGCTGCCGGCATCCCTTTCCGCGTCGTTGCTGGTCGGACCGATCAAGGCAGCCCGAATATCTCGCCGATCCTGTCGCCGGCCGTCAGCCGCGCCGTCCACTCGGCCTCGAGCGCCAGCTTGGCTTCCGCCGCGTCGATCAAGCTCTCCAAGTTCGCCGGCGTCAGCGCCGCCAGGCCGTCGCCGTCGCCGATGATCAGGTCACCGGGGTTGACGGTGCAGCCACCGATATCGACGGCCACATTGACCTCGCCTTCGGAGGCTCCGGTCGGCCCGCGCGGATTTACGGCGCGGGAGTAGACCGAAAACCCGGTCATCGCCGCCAGACCCGCCGTGTCGCGGATGGCGCCGTCGCAGACGACGCCAGCAGCACCTTTGCGATGGAGATGTCCTCCAAGCACGTCGCCGATCATCGCGTGGCCTGCGTGGCTTCCCGCCGCGATCACCAGGACGTTTCCAGGCTCGACGAATTCCAGAGACCGCAACACCGAACCGAAGTCCGGCGGATCGCAGCGGGCGGTGACGGCCCGCCCGAACAGGGCAGGCTGAAGGTCCGCCGGACGCAGCGGCTTCACTCCCGGATCGATCTGGCGATCCGGAGCAAGGTCGACGATGACGGAAACGGGGATCCGCCGCCAGCGGGCAAGCAGGCCCTCCGCCAGCGGAGCCGGCTGGATTGGATGGACGGTCACGGTCATTCGGCGGCTTCCTCCGATTTTTGCAGCTTCATTCTTCTCGCGAATGGTCAGTCCACTCTACTTGGGAAACAGCGGGAAACCAGGGCTTCATGAGCCCGGCGGGTGAAGGGCGGCGAACTCCTGCGGCGACATCGCCGATTGAAGGATTTCACCGTACGCCGCCACCGGGGAGCCGGCGGGATGGTAGACATAGGCCTCTACCGGCCTGCCGTCCCTGAGGGAAACCGTCGTCAGCGTCATGAGATAGTCGCCGCCCGGAGCCAGCAATTCATGCTGTCGCATGTACAAGGCGACGTCGCGGTTGGGAATCCAGGTCCCCCGCCGCTTGACCTCGTTGGCAATGTCTATCGAGGTGAACAGGGCCTTGCGGCCCGTGAACTCCCGCAGCACGGTATCGATTTCCTGCATCAGTCCTCCTGGATCAACCGGATCGTCGATCGCTTCGGTCACCTTACCGCATTTCCTGCGGCTTTGAAGGGGTCGAGGATGAAACCGGCGATCCCGGTGGACAGCTTCAAGCCACCAGGAAGCGTGCTACGGCATCCTCGTTCCATGCCATGCCCAGCCCCGGTCCGCGCGCCGTGACCATGCCGCCGGCCAGAGGCGCCGGTTCGGCCATGACGGCTCCGGCCATATCGAGGTGTTCGAGGAAGTGGCAGGTGGGGCTGACGGCCAGCACGTGGGCGCTCGCCTCTATGAACAGGTGGCTGGAAAGCGGCAGGCTGGCCGCTTCGGCGAGGGCCATCGCGCGCAGCCATCCCGTTATCCCGCCGATCTTGATGAGATCGGGCATCGCCATGTCGCAGGCGCCGGCCGAGATCGCGCGGGCCATATCAGCCGGGAACCACCAGTTCTCGCCGGTCTGGACGGGAACCGGCGATGCGGCGCGGACGCGGGCGTGCCCTTCCAGGTCCTCGGCGGCGACCGGTTCCTCGACCCAGGTCAGGTCACAGGCGGCCAGCCGGTCGATGCGGCGGATCGCATCGGTGGCGCTCTGCGACTGGTTGAGATCGACCATGAGCTGGATGTCGGCCCCGATGATCTCCCGGACGGCGCGGACCATGGCCGCGTCCTCGGCGGCACAGCCCTCGCCGATCTTGATCTTGATGGCCTTGAAGCCGGCGCCGATGGACTGCTCCAGCATCTTGCGGTCGGCGACCGGATCGACAAGGCCGAAGCTGTCATAGGCCGGTACGGGCTTGGCGGTCCCGCCCAGCAGCTCGACGACCGGCCGGCCGGCGGCGCGGCCCAGCGCGTCCCACAATGCCATGTCCAGGCCGGACAGCGCCATGCCGACAAGGCCCTGCCGCCCCAGCAGGCGGAAGGTCCGTGACAGATCGTGGAAACGGTCGGCGGGCGCTACCGGTTTGCCGGCGATCAAGCCTTCGATCTCTTTCAGGATCGCCGAAACCGGCTTCAGCATCAGCGGCGTGTAGCAGAAGACGTAGGCGCGTCCGACGACGTCCTGATCGGTTTGAACGTCGATCAGGACCAGGGGCGCCGCCGGAATCGCACCGGAGGCCGTTCGCAAGGGTCGCGGCATCGGGGCCAGCACAGACCGCGCGCGGAGCGATCGAATGGTCGGCGGCGTGGTCATGGCTGGCTCCCTTGGGACGTCGGTTAATGCCGGCTTCGGGAGATGAAATGCCTTGCGGGGCCTTCGTGCAAGCGCCGATCGCGCAGGGCCTCCCTTATTCGGCAAATCTCTGCCAGAGCAGCGCCGCGACCGCCATCGTCATCACGGATCCCCAAACTCCGACCATCTTGTTGTTCTTCTGAAGCGAAGCCTTCATCAGCACGAAGATCGAACCGAGAGCGACAAGGACGAGGAGTGTATCGATGATCCAGTTCGTGGTCATTGGCTATCTCCCACAGTGATGGGGCATCGGCGGTCTTGGCCGACTGCCGGTTTGAACAGCTTCGAAGGCGGCTGTTTCGGTCTCTACATAGGTCGGGATCGATGCATTGCCGGAAAAAATGGCCGTGTTTCGACTGTGCCGTCTATCCTCGAACCATGAGTAAAAAGAACTAAAACAATATCAGTCGTCGAGAGCGCCCGGCATAAACGGCCGCAGAGCGCCGACCGGTCCGGTAAACGACGTCCGCGAACGGATCAGCGGACGAGCGCATCGAGACCGAAACGAAGGGCGGCGAAAAGAGCCGATAGGGTTGCCGCCATCGCTGCCTGGCTGTTGAGGATCTGGGTCCGGTTGATCGCCACGATGATCCGGTTCAAATCGGCGGCATCGAGCGTCTCGGCCCGGCTGATGCGGCGCACCCGCTGCCGGCTGGACATGAACCAAAGCCATGACGCCGCAAGTGCCGCGACCATGGCCGAAAGATCGAGAACGACGAAAAGCATTCATTCCCCTTGCCAGGTAAATATCTTCATCGTGAACGTGGTGCATACCCTTGTACAGGAGATTGGCCATGGCCATCTCCCGGTCAACGGCTCCGGGCCCCTCTGGCGATCGGCTTTTTATGCTGATCGCGATGTCGGAGCCCTTCACCTGAGCGGATGGTTACTCCATCCCCATCTGGAGGGTTCAAATGACTGCCACCTTTTTATTTTCCGATCAGGACGACCTCTATAGCATATCGGACAGGCGCGACGCGCGTGAACGGCTGGAGCGGCTTGCCTGGGCGATGGACTCCGCCATCCGCGTGCCGGGCACCAATTTCACCATCGGCGCCGACGCGATGCTCGGCCTCGTGCCCGGTATCGGCAATCTCGCGACCACCGCCATCTC
>NZ_JCACHA010000091.1:0-3994 GCF_059503625.1 Skermanella sp. | reverse complement strand
CATCGTCGTGCTGCGCGACCACATCCTTGAACTGAGCGCTGCCACCGGCCTGGATGTGGACTGCGGCGTCAGCCGGGACGACGAACCGCAGGCGGCTCTCGCCAAGCTCGACAACCATCTGTGCGAGTTGAAGGAACTCCAGATCCGCGACGGCTTGCACGTCTTCGGCGTGGCGCCGGAAGGCGGCTTGCTGACCGACCTGCTGGTGGCACTGACCCGGTTGCCGCGCGGCAAGGGCGATGGCCGCGACGCCTCGCTGATCCGGGCGCTGGCGGGGGATTTGGGGCTGGAGTTCGACCCGCTTGACTGCGTCATGGGCGATCCTTGGACGGGACCACGGCCGGCGGCGCTGAATACCGGCGGCGTCTGGCGCAGCACCGGCGACACGGTGGAGCGGCTTGAGGAACTGGCGCGGAAGCTGGTCGCGGGAGAGGCCGTTCCGGACCCGGAATGGTCTGCTTCGGGCGCTGTCCTCGATTACATCTCCGGGCATCTGCGGCCCGTGGTTTCCTCCTGCGGCGAGGCTGAACTGACGGGGCTTCTTCGTGGCCTCGACGGGCGCTTCGTCGAGCCCGGTCCGTCCGGTGCTCCGACGCGCGGCAGGCCGGAAGTCCTGCCGACCGGGCGGAACTTCTACTCGGTCGATACCCGCGCCGTCCCAACGCCCGCCGCGTGGCATCTGGGCTGGAAATCCGCCTCGCGGGTGGTTGAGCGCTACCTTCAGGAAAACGGCGACTGGCCCCGCACCATGGCGCTGTCGGCCTGGGGCACCGCAAACATGCGGACAGGCGGCGACGATATCGCCCAGGCGCTGGCGCTGATGGGAGCAAGGCCGACCTGGGACACCGGGACGGGGCGTGTCACGGGGTTCGAGATCATGCCGGCCGGCGTGCTCGACCGGCCGCGCGTCGATGTGACCCTGCGGGTTTCCGGCTTCTTCCGCGATGCTTTCCCCGCTCAAATGGATCTGGTGGACAGCGCCGCCCGCGCTATCGCCGACCTGGACGAACCCGACGACGTCAATCCACTTGCGGCCCGCGTCCGTCAGGATGCGGCTGATCTGGCGGTCTCCGGCATCGATCCGGTAGCGGCCCGGAAGCGGGCGGGGCATCGGGTCTTCGGCTCGAAGCCGGGGGCCTATGGGGCGGGCTTGCAGGCGCTGATCGACGAGCGCGGCTGGGAAACCGAGAGCGACTTGGCGGAAGCCTATCTCGCCTGGGGCGGCTACGCCTATGGCGGCGGGGTGGAGGGAGCACCGGAGCGCGGCTTGTTCGAGGCTAGGCTGGGATCGGTCCAGGCCGTCCTGCACAATCAGGACAACCGGGAACACGACCTGCTCGACAGCGACGATTACTATCAGTTCGAAGGTGGGCTTGCGGTCGCCGTGCGCACCTTGTCGGGACAGGCGCCCGTCGTCTACCACAACGATCACTCGCGTCCGGAAAACCCGCGCGTCCGCACGCTGGACGAGGAAATCGCCCGCGTCGTCCGTGCCCGCGTCGTCAATCCCAAGTGGATCGCCGGCGTGATGCGCCACGGCTACAAGGGAGCCTTCGAACTGGCGGCGACGGTGGATTACCTGTTTGCTTTCGCCGCAACCGCCCGCTGTGTACGCGATCATCATTTCGATGCCGTGTTCGACGCGTACGTCGCCGACGATACGGTCCGGAGCTTCATGGAAGAGGCAAATCCGGCGGCTCTCCGCGAGATGGCGGCAAAATTGTCAGAAGCCCTATCACGCGGACTGTGGCGGCCCAAATCCAATGCCGCGCATCACACATTGAACAAACTGGCCCAGGGTGAAACGCCGTGAAAACCGAAGGCATGACAGAAGACGAAATCAACGCCCGTCACGCCGAGAAGATGGCGAAGAAGAAGGCGGCGCGCGACCGCATGATCGCGACCAAGACCCTGGAGAAGGGGCTTCTGATCGTCCACACCGGCAAGGGTAAGGGCAAGTCCACAGCGGCGCTCGGCATGGTGATGCGGGCGATAGGCCACGGCTTCAAGATCGGGATCGTCCAGTTCGTCAAGGGCAAGTGGGAAACCGGCGAGCGTGTCGTGCTGGAACGCTTTGCCGATCAGGTCACGATCAACACGATGGGCGAAGGCTTCACCTGGGAAACCCAAAGCCGCGAGCGCGATATCGCCGCCGCCCGCGCCGCCTGGACCCAGGCCGTCAGCCTGATCCGGAACCCCGAGATCAAGATGGTCCTGCTGGACGAACTCAACATCGTCCTGCGCTACGACTACCTGCCGCTGGAAGAGGTGCTGGAGGTCCTGCGCGACAAGCCGGAGGACAAGCACGTCATCGTGACCGGTCGCAATGCTAAGGACGAGTTGCTGGAAATCGCCGATCTGGTCACTGAAATGACCATGGTGAAGCACCCGTTCCGGGAAGGCGTCAAGGCGCAGGCCGGGGTGGAATTTTGACCAAGCCGCCGGTCAGGACGAAGGCTGGCAGGACGAAGGCCGTCATGTTCATGGGCACCGGCTCCGACGTCGGCAAGTCCATGGTCGTGGCCGGCCTTTGCCGGGCCTTCACCAACCGGGGCCTCCGCGTCCGTCCGTTCAAGCCGCAGAACATGTCGAACAACGCAGCGGTGACGGCGGACGGCGGCGAGATCGGCCGAGCCCAGGCCTTGCAGGCGCGGGCCTGCAAGGTAGCGCCGACCATCGACATGAACCCGGTTCTGCTGAAGCCGCAGACCGATATCGGCGCTCAGGTCGTCGTGCAGGGCCGCGTCGTCGGGGCGATGAAGGCGCGCGAGTACCAGTCCCGCAAGGGCGAGCTGATGCCGGCCGTGCTGGAAAGCTTCCATCGGCTGGGCCGGGAGGCCGACCTCGTGCTGGTCGAAGGGGCCGGCAGCGCTTCGGAAGTCAATTTGCGGGCGGGCGATATCGCCAATATGGGCTTCGCCGAGGCGGCGGACCTGCCGGTCGTGCTGATCGGCGACATCGAGCGCGGCGGGGTGATCGCCAGCATCGTCGGCACCTGCGCCGTGCTGCCGGATGCCGAGCGGGCGCGGCTGAAGGCCTTCCTGATCAACAAGTTCCGGGGTGATACCAGCCTGTTCGACGACGGTTTGAGGATCATCGCGGAGCACACCGGCCTGCCGTCGCTGGGCGTCGTCCCGTACTTTACCGATGCCGGGAAGCTGCCGCCGGAGGATGCGCTGGCGCTGAGTTCCCGGTCCAGTGCGGGAGGTCGGGCCATTCGCATCGCCGTGCCGATGCTGTCGCGCATCGCCAACTTCGACGATTTCGACCCGCTTCGTGAAGAACCCGACGTGACGCTGACCATGGTCCCGCCGGGAGAGGCGCTGCCGGGCGACGCCGACCTCGTCATCCTGCCCGGCACCAAGGCGACGATCCCGGATCTGGCGTTCCTGCGCGACCAGGGCTGGGACGTGGACATTGCGGCGCATCTCCGGCGCGGTGGCCATGTGTTGGGCATCTGCGGCGGCTTCCAGATGCTGGGGACGCGGCTGGACGATCCGGCGGGGACGGAGGGAGCGCCCGGCGCCGTGACCGGCCTGGGTCTTCTCGACATCGAAACGGTATTGGACGGGCCTAAGACGCTGGTCGAAGTGACGGGGCTGCATCCGGCTAGTGGGGCATCGGTCCGGGGCTACGAGATGCATATCGGCCAAACATCGGGCACCGCGTTGGCGCGGCCCCTGCTGGAACTTGAGGGCCGGGCCGAGGGAGCGGTATCGGCGGATGGTCGCGTCAGCGGTTGTTACGTCCACGGAATGTTTTCGTCCGACACCTTCCGCCACGCATTCCTGTCGGCGATCAAGGACCGAGCCGACAGCGGGATCGCCTATGAGGATGGGGTGGAAAGCGCACTGGATGCGCTGGCCGATCATTTAGAAGCCTGCCTGGACTTGGACGCCCTGCTGGTGCTCTAATGCCAGGGCGTGAAGATATCGGCTGATGAAGAGGCTCCTGCCATAGGCCGGTCTAAAGCGAAGCGGCAGCCGACATAGAC